>CAZERH010000017.1:0-14699 GCA_964515535.1 uncultured Anaerolineaceae bacterium | reverse complement strand
AGTAGCATCACTTAGAGCAACTGCCGGAAGTGGAGGGTACAAGGGTTTTTCGCCAATCCAAATGCGAATAGTGTCTTGTTGATTTATTAGAGGGCAAGGAAAAAGTTCTGTACCGTCTTGATAACTCGCATACTCTATTATCAAATCTACAGATTCAAAATATAATATCATGCTATGTAAACTGCTAGGAGCATCAAACATGCCAATAAAAAACTCTACTTTAGAGGGTGTCCCATAACGACGAATTAGCGTTTCTGGCGAATATGCTAACCATCCTTGTGGCTTTCCACGGATAATTTTTTCAGGAGTAATATCTACACTTACACTTTCTACAGTGCTATTGTAAATCACAATGTCCACCATAATAGATAGACCACTATCAAAATCGTACGTAGGAATATACCGCTCTCGAGTGCCCGCTAGAGATCCCCGTGCAGATTGAACCCCTAAATGAGCAAAAATACTCTCAACCTCCTCTAAAGTAGTTTTTTCTGGAACAATACCCCAGAAACAGGGAGCTAAACAATCTTTTTCGGTCTTTTGAAGTAATTCTCTCATGACTTCTTCAGCTTGTTTTGGTTCTAGTGTTGGTAATGGTGTTGCTGTAGATGGCGGAACTGGCGTTTGAGTTGGAGTTTCTGAAGGTTGTACTGTAGCCGTAAATGTAGATGTCGGCTCTGTCGTATTTGATGGCAAAACCATAGGCGATGGCGCAACTTCACTCGGTGAGCTACAACTGCTAATCAAAAAAACAGATAAAAACACAAAAACGGTTCTCAATACTTTTTTTAGAGATTTCATAATTTTATACTCTTTTGACTCTGCTCTACTGAAAACGACCACCGCCTACCGCTTCTCCACCCAATCAAAAATAGCCCGAATCCCTTCTTCCACATCTGCGTCAGATGCCGCGACAGTCATACGCACGAAGCCTTCTCCCTCTTTCCCAAAAGCCGAGCCGGGGATGAGGGCAACGCCCGTGTCATCTAAAATTCGCTCACAGATTTCAAGAGACGAAAGACCTAAAAAACGAAAATCAAGGAAAAAATAAAATGCGCCCTGTGGTGGTGTGAGTTTGAGCAAACTATTCGGATACTCATCGGCAACGCGCAAAACCAAGGCTCGTCTGTGGGCATAAGTAGTGCGCATCTCCTCTGCATTTTTTTGCACGTCTGCATCATTCAACGCAAATGCGGCGGCTCTTTGAATGAAGGGAGCTACGCAAGTAATTGAATTTTGCCCTGCCTTGAGCGCATTTTCTATCACAAGTTTTGGCGCAAGCAAATAGCCCACCCGCCACCCTGTCATTGCATAGATTTTTGAGAAAGAATTTATCAAAATCGTGCGCTCTTTTGCCTCCGGAAACGCACCCGCAGAAGTTGGTTTTTCACCATAATAAAGATGCTGATAAACCTCATCGCTCACCACCCAAAGATTATTTTGGGATGCGAATTTTTGCAATTTTTGCAGATATTCTTTAGATGGATAAACCCCGGTCGGATTAGCAGGATAATTGATGACCAGCGCGCGCGTTTTGGGCGTGAGTGCCGCCTCCCAGCTTGAGATGGGCGGGATAAATCCGCTCTCTGCCGGAGCAGGGACGCGTTTAACCACCCCGCGCAAAAGCGTGACCATATTGCTATGTGTCGCCCAACTAGGATCGGGGATTAAGACCTCATCATCGGGGTTTAAAATGGATTGGAGAGCTAAATAATAGGCGTGAACACCACCATGTGCCACCTGAATTTCGCTATCGGGGTCGTAGGTGATGCCCACTTCGCGCAGATATTTTTTTGCGGCACTCAACTTCAAATCACGGTCGCCACGGCTGGAAGCGTAGTGAGTATCGCCGCGTGTTAACGCATCTATTGCCGCGTCCACAATTGCGCGCGGGGTCTCAAAATCCGGGTCTCCCACATGCAAAGGGATAATTTTGCGTCCACCGGCTTTAAGTTCCAGTACGCGATCTGCCATCGCCACAGTAGATGATTGATGAATTTGGTCTAGTTGTTTATTTAGTTTCATGGTGAAAGAAGATACCACAGATTTCAAGGATTACCCAATAAAAAAAGAACCCGTTACCATCGAAGGTAACGGGTTCTTTTAGGTAGAGTCTGTTTTGGTTTATACCCAGCCACGCAATTCCATTGCCTTGACAACCCTGTCAATTGCAACCATATAAGCCGCGTCACGCATATAAACATTTTCTTTTTCAGACATATCTAAAACTGCCTTGAAGGCTACTGTCATTTTGTGGTCTAGTTTGTTAAGGACTTCTTCCTGTGGCCAATAGAAGTTCATGTCGTTTTGTACGCCTTCAAAATAAGAGACCGTTACGCCACCGGCGTTGCAAAGGAAATCGGGGATATTGAAGATGCCCTTCGCCTTGATGACCTCATCCGCTTCGGGAGTTGTCGGTCCGTTTGCGCCTTCGGCGATAATCTTAACTTTATCGCTAATCTTCAAAATGCTCTCGCCGTTCACCTGACCTTCAAGTGCGGAAGGAATCAGAACGTCTACATCTTTGGTGATCCACATATCGCCGTCTTCGCGGATATAACCTGCGGCTTCGGCTTTCTCTTTGTCGATCATCCCGTATTGGTCAACGATGGTCAACAAGAAACGGGGATCAACGCCATCGGGATGGCTGTAAGTATAGGAGGTGCGGTCGTTGCGATCCCAGCAGGAAACGCAAGCAACTTTGCCGCCCAACATCTCAACAAAACCGACAGCCGCATATTGGCTCACATTGCCGAAACCTTGTAACGCGGCGGTCGAAGTCTTGGGATTCATCCCTAAATGCTTCATCGCCTCGCGGACGGTGTAAATCACGCCGTAGCCGGTTGCTTCGGTGCGACCGAGTGATCCGCCGCCGCCGAGGGGTTTGCCGGTGAATACGCTGGGCGTATACTGACCAACCAACTTGGAATATTCATCCATCATCCAGCCCATCATTTGGGGGGTTGTTCCAACATCCGGAGCGGGGACATCTTGGCGGGGTCCGATATTTCGCCACATATTTTGCACCCAACCGCGGGTTAGGCGTTCTTTTTCGGCTGTAGAGAGTGTAGCGGGGTCAACAATAATGCCGCCTTTACCACCACCCAAAGGAATATCTGCTACTGCACATTTCCAAGTCATCCAAGTGCCGAGCGCGCGGACGGTGTCCATCGTCTCGTTGGGGTGAAAACGGATACCGCCTTTGTTCGGTCCGCGTGCGTCACTGTGTTGTACGCGATAACCCTGAAAAACACGCAAAGAACCATCATCCATGCGAATGGGAATACGGAAAGAAAACTCCCGTGCGGGCCAGCGCAACACTTCGGCAATTTGCGGATCTAAATCGAGCAATTCCGCCACATGGTCGAATTGTTTTTGTGCCATTTCAAAAGCATTAATTTGTTCAGACATTTTGTCTCCTTAAAGACGGTTAACATAAGAAAAGATAAACGGGCATACTGTTCGGTATGCCCGTTTTTTAATAGGAGGTCTTCTCAAGTATTTTCATACTAGTCATAGGGTACATGAAATGAAGAACAAGGTCAATAGGATGGAAATCACTTCGTAAAATGATTTTTTGCGTAAAGAATATGGGTCTATTATTACCGCGTTTCTGTCACTTTTTGTATCGTGCGCGGTTCTTCGGGATTATACCCCTTCGCCAAAGTTAAATGATAGGCGAATAATTGTGCGGGGATTATATTAATAATCGGCGTTAACCATTCAGGCGTATTCTCCGGAATGGGAATCGCGATTTCCGCCAACTCTAGCGCGGCGAGAGAGTTTGAGATGAGTACCAATTCTGCCCGCAAATCATTTTTTAGATGTTTGAGCATATTTTGCATCGAATCGAATACTTTTCCCTGTGGCGAAATGGCAAAAACGGGAAAACCGCTCTCAACCACCGCAACGGGACCATGTTTAAAATCTGCCGAGGAGTAAGGTTCTGCCGCAACATAGGTCAATTCTTTCAGTTTCAACGCCCACTCGAAAGCGGTCGCGTAATTATAGCCGCGTCCCAAAACAACGCATTGTTGCATATATCTATAGCGTTGCGCGGCATGAGCAATTTTTTGATCTTGGCTTAGCGCAGATTTTGCCCATTCTGCAACTTGCGCCAATTCATCCCAATGCGCTTCTTCGCCAGCCATCGCCGCGGAAAGCATGGCAATTGTCATCAATTGTGATGTGTAGGTTTTGGTCGCGGCAACAGCTTTTTCATCACCCGCCTGAATATTAAGAACGAAATCGGCGTTTTTTGCCAGCGGAGATTTTGGCTCGTTGGTAATTGCTAACGTCAAATTGCCTTGTTTTTTTCCTTCTTCTAGCACGCTCACAATATCGGGCGATTGCCCCGATTGAGAAATGCCAACCACCAGCGCATTTTGGATTTTGGGCGGTTGCTGATAATAAGTGAAGAGGGAGGGCGTTGCCAATGCCATTGGGAGGGAATTTTTTGCCCCCCAAAGATAATTGGCATACCGTCCGGCATTATCGGATGTGCCGCGTGCCGCCAAAAAGACAAATTGCGGATCGCGCGTGCGAATGGCTTGCGCGATGCTCTCTATCTTTTTTCTCTGCGTAGAGAGCAGATTGGCTAAACAGTCGGGTTGTTCGTGTATTTCGGAATGGAGGGTCATGGGAAACTCACTTGGCTAATTTTCAGTAAAATGTTATTTGCGGGCAATCAAGCTAAAAACACGCGCGGTGCGGGTTTTTACCCTAAGATGATGACTTGACGCAAGAGCCTCGAATAATCAAATCCGTTGGCAAAAGCGTTAATGATGTAGCTTTTTCACCCTTCATCAACTTGAGAATTTGAATGGCGGCATGTTCGCCCGCTTCCTTAATCGGCATCCGAATTGTGGTCAAGGAAGGGGTCATATAGCGGGAAAAATGGATGTCATCAAATCCGATAATTGCCACATCTTCGGGGATGCGTTTTCCGGCACGTTGGAGAGCAAACATAGCCCCCTGCGCCGAATTATCGTCCGCGGCAAAGATAGCTTCAATTTCTATGCCTTCCAAAAGCCAGTTTTCCACCGCAGATTCTGCGGTTTCTGCCGAAAATCCGCCGTAGGCAACTAATTCAGGACGAAAGGGGATATTATGCTCGGCGAGTTCTTCTCTATAGCCGATTTCCCGCCACTCGGCATCTTCATGCCCTTCTAACCCCGCCAAAAAGGCGATTTTTTTATAGCCACAGTCAATAAGATGTTTAACGGCTTTGCGAGCCCCTTTTTTATTTTCTACGGTCACACAGGGGATGTCTAAACCTTTGGGCGGGCTTTGATGGAGCAAAACCAAAGGGAAATTTAGTTTGTGAAAACGAGTAAGTTCGGTGTTGCTTAAACTGTTGGCAAAAACAATCAGCCCATCGGTATTATGCTCGTTGAGGGGCAAAAAATGATGTCGCTCGCTCCGTCTTTGTGAGCTATAGAGGAGTAAATCGTAGCCTTCTCCGACCAGTTTGGTTTCGATGCCTTCCAATAATTCTGACATAAAAGGATCGCCGATTGCGGGGAAAATCAACCCGACCAGATTGGGTCGTCCGCCCGCCATTTGGCGCGCGCCGCTATGCGGAACATAGTTTAACGCCTCTATGGCTTCATAGACACGATCACATGTTTTTTGGGCTACCTGACCGCTTTTATTCATAACGCGGCTCACTGTGGCAGTAGAAACACTTGCCAAATTGGCAACATCTTCAATAGTGGCACCGTTTTTTATGTTTTGGGGCATTTTAAACCTTGTCTTGACAAATAAGATAATTCAAAGATAAAATGTAATCGCTTACATTTTATCATAAAGAACCAAATTTAGGAGAAAGTGCTATGAAAGTGACAATTATCGGCGGTGGCTCCAGCTATACGCCCGAATTAATTAATGGGTTTTTAGAGCGTCTCGACCAACTCCCTGTGACGGAATTGTGGTTGCACGATATTTTATCAGAGCGATTGGAAATTGTGGGCAAATTTGCTCAACGGATGGTTGCCGCGCGCGGCAACCCCTTCACCGTGCATCTCACCGAAAATCGACAAGATGCCATTCGTGATACAAATTATGTAATCACCCAACTGCGCGTAGGATGGATGAAAGCCCGCCGCGAAGATGAGTATTTGGGAAAACGTCACGGATTGATCGGGCAAGAAACCACCGGCGTAGGCGGGATGGCGAAAGCCTTGCGGACAATTCCCGTTATTCTTGACATCGCGCGTGAAATCAGCTTGCTTGCCCCCAACGCCCTTTTGGTGAACTTCACAAATCCAGCCGGGCTAATTACCGAAGCGGTTTCCCGCCATGTGCCAGAAGTACAAGCTGTGGGCGTTTGCAATGCCCCCTTTAACGCTCACATGGATATGCTCAAAGCCCTCGAAAAAGAAGGGATTTTTGCCACGCCCCAAAACACAAAACTAGACACATTGGGATTAAATCACCTCACTTGGCATCGTGGTTTTAGCGTAGACGGCAAGGATGTTTGGGGCGACATTTTAAAGCATTATCTGGCAGAATTGCGCACCAGCGATGAACCCGAATGGGAAACCGAGTTGATAGAAAACCTGCAAATGATTCCTAATTATTATTTGCAATACTACTATCACACCAGCCATAAACTGAAAATGCAAGAAAACGAGTGGCCCCCCTCCCGCGCCGAAGAGGTGATGGAAGTAGAAAAAATGCTTCTTGCTAAATACGCAGAACCAAATCGCACTGAGCCACCCGAAGAGTTGATGCAACGCGGAGGAGCATATTATTCTACAGTTGCAACCCAGTTGCTCAACGCACATCATAACGATTTAGATGAAGTTCATGTTGTAAACATCCCCCATCGCGGCGCGGTGGAGGGCTGGCAAAAAGATTGGGTGCTAGAAATGCCTTGTCGCATTAATGCGAAAGGAGTTCACCCCATAAAAACAGCTCCGCTTCCCCCATCCGTTTTCGGATTGGTGAGCCAAATAAAGGTGTTTGAACTCCTCACCATCCAAGCCGCCGTAAACGGCGATAGAACCGCCGCATATCAGGCTCTTCTTGCCCACCCGCTGGGACCGGAATCCGATCAAGTGGAAGCCGTTTTAAAGGATATGCTGGAAACGAATAAAAATTATTTGCCGCAGTTCTGAAAGTTATTAGACTTGGTGAATAAGATTTTTAACTGCGAATATTTTTTCAGGCGCACGTTCTCGCAAATTTTCGTAAAAAACAAAAAAATAGCAAGTGTAGGGGCGAATAGTCCTTCGCCCCTACACGCAATAATTAACCACCAACATTTTGAGCAATCACAACTTAGGCATCAAGCTGGAGTCGAAGTACACCATGAACACAAAAATTATCCTCAAAAAACTAGGCTTCTCCTCTACCGACCGCGTCGTCATCTTTCATGCAGATGATATTGGCATGTGTGAGGCATCCGTCAGCGCGTATGCGGAATTGCTTGATTTCGGCATCATGTCTTCTTCTGCAACGATGGTTCCCTGCTCGTGGTTTCCCGCTACCGCAGAAGTTTGTCGCCAAAACGCAAAAAAAGCGGATATGGGTGTGCATCTCACCCTCACCAGCGAATGGGATAACTATCGTTGGTCACCTCTCACGGTAAACGACCCCCAATCGGGATTATTAGATAAAGAGGGCTACTTCCCGCGCACCGCACTCCCCGTGCAAGAGAAAAGTACGGAAGAAATTGTTTATAAAGAACTCAAGGCACAAATAGACCGCGCCATCTCTGCGGGCATAGAAATTACGCATATAGATACCCACATGTTCGCGATTTTCCCCACCTTTACCAATATCTACCTGCGTTTGGCAGATGAGTATAAAGTCCCCTTTTTTGCGCTCCAACTCGACACAAAAGAAGATTACCCGCCAGCTCTCACCAAAGTACAAGCAGAAAATCGCCTGCTACTCGATAGTTGGCACGCAATGTCTTACGAAAACGCCGAAAATCGTTTTGAGCAAGCAAAAAACTGCCTCGACCATCTTCAAGCGGGTATCACCTATTTCCTCCTCCACCCCTCCAAAGACACCCCTGAACTGCACACCATTGTTCCCGATTGGCGCGCCAGAGTTGCCGACTATCAACTTTTTAGCGATGAAAAATTTCGCACCTACCTCAAGGAGAGCGGAATCCAAATCATTGGTTGGCGCGCCCTCAAGGAAATCTTATGAGAAAATACTTTCTAGGCGTAGACACAGGCGCAACCAAAAGTCACGCTCTCATTGTGGACGAAAACGCCACCCCGCTCGGATTTGGCTCAGGCGGCGCGGGAAATTGGGAAGTGATTGGCTGGGATGGCATAGAGATAACCCTCAATGAAATTTTGCAAGATGCCTGTCAGCAAGCAAAAATAAAGCCGTCTCAAATTTTGGGGGCGGGTTTCGGTTTGGCGGGATTGGACTGGGAAGAGGACCGCGCGCCGCATCTCAACATTATCCGTAAAATTGGCATCTCTTCCCCAATCAACTTGGTCAACGACGCGTTCATCGGTTTGCCAGCCGGAACTGATGCGGGATGGGGCATAGTCGTCAGCGCAGGGACAAGTTGCAACTGCTACGGGCGGAACCAGCAGGGGCAGATTGGCAGGGTGATTGGGGCTAGTTTTTTCGGCGAATACGCCGGGGCAGGGGAATTGATCGGGCGCGCTAAGCAAGCTGTGGCGCACGCGTGGACGCGCCGCGCTTCATCCACAAAATTGACGGAGGCGTTTCTCAATCTTACGAACGCGGAAAATCCCGCTGATTTATTGGCGGGATTAATGCGTGATAAATATCATATAGGCGCAGAGCATGCGCCGCTGGTTTTTCAAGTTGCAGATGCGGGGGATGAGGTGGCACAAGAATTGATTCGCTGGGCGGGCTATGAGTTAGGCGAATTAGCGAAAGCAGTTATTCGTCAATTAGATGTTGCCGAAGATGAGGTAGACATCGTTTTGGCGGGCAGTTTTTATAAAGGTAGCCCGATTATTCAAGAAAAAATGGCGGAAAATATCCATACGCTCGCGCCAAAAGCAAATTTGATTCGTTTGGAAACGTCGCCGGTTGTGGGGGCAACTTTGCTGGGGATGGAGGCGGGGGGAATCGACGCGCCACTTTTACGGCGGGTTCTTACGGAGAAATTGGCGCATTTCGAGACATCCTAGAAACTCATTCAAGAAAATCTTGACAATTGTTTTGTTCTGCTCTAAAATGAAAGCGTTTACAGTAAACGCTTTCAAACAAACCTAGAAAAGGAGAAAGAAAAATGAAAAAGCTTTACGTTTTATTCGCGGTATTGGCAATTGCCGCTCTTGTGCTTTCCTCTTGTGGTAAGCCTGCCGATGCTCCCGCAGAGGCAGACGCTCCCGCGGGCGACGAAGCTCCTGTTGCAGATGCACCTGCTGATGACGCACCCGCCGGAGACAAAGTGCAAGTTCGCTGGTTCGTTGGTCTAGGCGCAGGCTCTGAACCTGAAAACATTCCCGGACAAGATGCTTTGGTAGAGGAATTCAACGCTTCAAACGACCACATCGAAATAGTTGTGGAATATGTTGACTATGAACAAGCCCCCGACATTTTGAGTACTCAGATTGCAGGCGGCAACCCCCCTGACATCATTGGACCCGTTGGCTGGAGTGGCGTAAACCCATTCGAAGGTCTTTTCCTCGATATGGCTCCATATCTTGACAAGATGGATTTTGATTGGAGTGATTTCACAGAGGCTTCTGTTAATTCTTATCGTTTAGAAGATGGATTATACGGTATACCTTTTGCCGTTTATCCTTCTTATATTTCCTATAACAAAGATTTGTTTGACGAAGCAGGATTGGCTTATCCCCCGCATGAATGGGGTGCCGATTATGAGGATGGCACAGCTTGGGATGTTGACAAATTAGAGGAAGTGGCGATGCTTTTAACCGTTGATGCCAATGGTAATGATGCCACTAGCTCAGACTTTGACGCAGATAATATCGTCCAATTTGGTTTTCACAATGTATGGTCTGACGGTATAAAAAGTGACTGCTCAGCTCTCTTTGGAGCCGGCAATGTTGTTGATGCTGATGGAAATGCTTATTTCTCAGACGCGTGGCGTGAATGTGCCCATTGGTACTATGAAGGCGCACAAGAAAAATACTTCAACCCCAACAGTGCATATGAACTAAGCGATCTCTTAGGAAATGATAATACCTTTGATTCCGGAAATGTAGCTATGGTTCATAGCTACCTGTGGTACACCTGTTGCGTCGAAGAAGTTCCCAATTGGGATGCCGCGGCAGTTCCTTCTTATAACGGTGTCCTGACATCTAAAGTTAATGCAGATACTTTCCGTATTCTAGCATCCACTGAACATCCAGAGGAAGCTATGGAAGTAGTTGTCTGGATGACTGGCGAAGCCGCTCCTGATCTTCTTCAAGTTTATGGCGGTATGCCCGCACGTGCTAGCCAACAAGATGCCTTCTTTGAGGGCTTGGATGAGCAATTCCCACAAGGCGTTGATTGGCAAGTTGCAATCGATGGTCTTGAATACCCTGATGTTCCCAACAGCGAAGCGAATATGCCTAACTATTCAAAGGCTTATGATCGATTATTAGCTTTCCACTCTTTAATTATGTCTGAGACAGGACTGGATATAGACGCTGAAGTAGACACACTGGTAACAGATTTACAAGCTATTTTTGACGAAGAGTAACCTTTTTCGGATAGGATAGCTGATAGTTTGAAAAAGGGTCAGTCTGTATGTACATACATACAGACTGACCCTTACAACTTCTACAAGGATGAGATATGTCTTCTACAGTGTTTACAGAACTCTCTCTTAAAGAATTAAAGTTCAAGCGGGAAAAAATGAACAAACTAGCTCGCAGAGAAGCGCGCTGGGGTTGGTTTTTTCTATCTCCATGGATTGTTGGGTTTTTCTTTCTTACACTTATCCCAATGGTAATGTCCTTAGCACTTTCGTTTACAAACTACGATCTTCTTCACCCTGAGGCCATCCGATTTATCGGCTTTGATAATTATGTTCGTTTTTTTCACGACCCTCTTATACGAACAGCAACATTAGTATCAGTACGTTTTGCGCTTTTGGCATTACCGGTGGGTATTATTCAGCCAATTATTATGGCTGTTATGCTTAATAGCATATACCTCTTGGGGAAACGCTTTTTTACAACGTTATTTTATATGCCCTATATCGTACCGCTAGTTTCTGCAATCTATATCTGGCAAGGTATGATGAATACCCGTTTAGGGTGGATCAATCTGATTTTAGAGAAAATGGGCATAAGCGGTCCTGATTGGCTCAACTCCACAACTTGGATTTACCCTGCTCTCATATTGATTGGTTTATGGGGGGTAGGGGATATGTTAATTTATCATCTAGCGGCAGTGCAAGGAGTTCCTACAGAACTTTACGAAGCGGCTCGGGTGGATGGAGCAGGGTGGCTAGCTACCTTTTTAAATATCACGTTACCTTTAATTACTCCTCTTATTTTTTATAATTTAGTGCTTTCATTCATTGGAATTTTTCAATACTTTATTGTTCCCTTTGTACTCACAGGAGGAACGGGTAGACCGGGAGATACAACTAAGTTTTATGCTATGCAATTATATAAAGAGGCTTTTGGTTATCGCCACATGGGATATGCCTCGACAATGGCGTGGATGTTATTTGTTGCCGTAATGGTTGTAACAGTGATATTGTTCTCTACCAACAAATACTGGGTCTACTACGCCACAGGAGAAAAGGAATAATGACTAAATCAAAGGGCGAAAATACTGCGCCATCCCCTGCCATCTCCAAACAAATGCGTTCTTTTATGCCTTATGCAATTTTTACGACCTTTGTTTTTATGATTCTCTCTGCTTACCTCTTGCCTTTTGGGTATATGGTCATTACAGCACTCAAAAGTAAAGGCGTGAGTGCTTCGCCTTCCGCACCTCTTTGGCCCGCAATAGAATCAACATTTACTTATGAAGGCAAAGAATACGATTTATATAAAGTCCCTGATGAGAACGGGGTTACACATAACTGGGCAATGTTCAAAAAAGGACGCGAAGAGAGTTTATTTTTAGACCCTGAGAATCCAGATGCGGGTCCGGTTACATGGGTAGGAAAATGGCGTACTTTAGATCGTGTTTGGAAATTCTATATTAACTGGGGGAATTTTGTCCGTGTTTGGACAGAATTGCGTATGCCTCTGCTATTATGGAATACTGTAGTCATAGCTACATTGGGGACTATCGGGACAACGGTTTCCTGCACAATAGTGGCTTACGGGTTTTCTCGATTTCGTTTCCCCGGTAAAGATGCCATTTTTACAGTTCTAATAGGTACGATTATTCTCCCCGGGTTTGTTACCCTAATTCCAACCTACACGATATTCTACAGAATGGGTTGGGTTGGGACATGGTTGCCCTTGATTGTTCCCCACTTCTTTGCGAATGCCTTTAACGTCTTTTTGTTACGCCAGTTTTTCATGACCATTCCTCATGCCTTAGATGAGGCGGCGATGATAGACGGTGCAAACCCATTACAGATTTTAGTCAAAGTCGTCCTTCCTCAATCTCTTCCCGTTATTGTTGCGGTAGCTGTCGGACATTTCTTGTGGTCATGGAATAATTACTTTGATCCTCTTATTTATCTCCTATCTGAACGAGACTTGCATCCAATTGCGCTCGGTATTCAGAGTTATAACTCCCTCTACGGAACTGAACCGCATCTAATTCAAGCAAGTTCGCTATTGGGCTTATTATTACCAGTGGCTCTATTCTTCTTTGCCCAACGATACTTCATTCAAGGCATCGTTTTCACAGGCGTTGAGAAATAGATAACATATTCACATCTTTTCTTTCCCTCTTTTCATTTTGAAAAACAGAATGGAAAGAGGGAAAGAAATAAGAAAGACTATCCTTTAGAAAAATGCCACGTCTAAAAATTCGGGGAAATAGAAAGGGGCATATAGCAGGTTTATCTTATAAGTGCGTAACATGAGGTAGAAATCAAAATGTTGGGCAATAAACAAAAAAAAATAAAGCAAAGCATTGGGGTAGTACTGCTTTTTCTGACATCACTTGTTGCTTGCAAAACAAATTTACAACCTAAAACTATCCCTTTACCAACCCTAACGCCCGTACCAACACCTATGCAAGATGTTCTATATGTAAACGAAGAACAAGAACTTGGGTCAATAAGTCCTTATATATTTGGGTCTGCTTATGGTCCTTGGGTTAATATTCCTCCGGATTTTATGTCTGATGCCACAAACTCTGGGGTTAGATATCTTCGCTTTCCGGGAGGAGAGTGGGGGGATGAACATGATCTGAGGGATTATCATATTGATCGCTTTATAGCATTAACAAAACAGATGGGTGCCGAACCCCAAATCAATATACGCTTACCTGGGGGTTCTCCCGAATCAGCGGCTGAACTAGTTCGTTATTGCAATATAAATAATAATTACAATATACGATACTGGGCTATAGGAAATGAACCTGATTTATACACAGAGGCGACGACAACCGTACACGAAGACTACGATACTATCCAATATAATCGAGAGTGGAGAGAAATTGCAGAAGCAATGCTGGCTGTTGACCCTGAAATAATACTCTTAGGTCCAGGAACCAGCCAATTCACCGGCAACCCAGAAACTGATCCGCGTGATAACGCCGGGCGCGATTGGGTACGTGAATTCCTTTTAGCAAATGGGGACCTCGTGGATATTGTCGCTGTTCACCGCTATCCATTTCCAACGAGTATGGCGAGTCCATCAAGAACGATTGATGACCTCCGCTTCAACAGCCGAGAATGGGACACAATTATCCCGAATTTGCGCGCCCTGATTCGTGAAACACTAGGACGTGACTTACCGGTAGCCATTACTGAAGTTAACTCTGATTGGTCTCACGCCATTGGTGGCGAAGCAACCCCCGATTCGTTTTATAATGCTATTTGGTGGGGAGATGTGCTTGGTCGCATGATCCAGCAAAAAGTAGAAATAACAGCTCATTTCATTTTACAAAGCAAGACGGGGCAAGGAGGTTGGGGATTATTAGGCAAGTACGAAATCCGCCCGACCTATTATGTCTATCAAATGTATAAACATTTCGGGGATATATTATTATATTCATCTTCTGATGATCCGGACCTATCTATTTATGCATCCAGACGTGAAGATGGCGCACTCACAATTATGATAATTAACCTTAGCCCAGAAGAAAAAAGCAAGCCTCTCCGTTTTGAAAACATGAAATCCACAACAATGGCTGAGGTTTGGCTCTTTGATATTGACCATCTAGCAGAAAGAGTTGGGGAAAAACCGTTAAGCAACGAGGTGGAGTTAATTTTACCTCCGCAATCTATTAGTTTGTATATTATTCCATAACCTATTGGCATAGGAGGCTATAGTCCATGTTTCTTAAAAAACTTATTCGCCGCAATCCCCTTTTCATTGAGGCATCTGTAAATTTACACCAAGCTGGGAAAATACCTCCAAATAGCTATGTTTTAGATTTAGACATGATGCAAGCGAACGCACGTATTATGGCTAATGAAGCAAAAAGGTTAGGATTGAAAATTTTTGCGATGAGCAAGCAATTTGGTCGTAATGCAAAAGCGTTTCAAGCATTAGAAGCAGGAGGAATTGGACGTTATGTTGCAGTAGACATGGCTTGTGCGCGTCCAATTCATAATGCTGGCTATCAAGTTGGTCACATCGGTCATCTTGTTC
>CAZERH010000016.1:10059-14842 GCA_964515535.1 uncultured Anaerolineaceae bacterium | reverse complement strand
CTAAATATGCAAAATATGCTCCCTGTTGCTATCCTCTAAACGCAACTCAGGTTATAAGGTCGCGTATCATGAGGCGGAGGCGTTTTTGGAAAAGCTGGAGGAGGTTTAAACACGAAGGACACGAAGAAGCACGAAGTTTAAAAGCTTTTCTTAGCGACTTAGCGTCTTTGCGTGAGCTTGAGAGAAGAGTTTTTCAAAAGTGTCATATAGCTAGAAAGTGATTAGAGTTGTTCCGCAATAAAGATAAAGTTTGCTATTTAGAAATAACCGCCCTCACTACAAACCTATCCACACCACCAAATTTATATTTATAACGCTCATCTCCGCGCATGAAATCAAATTCGGCGCGTCCGTTTTCGGTTGCCCATTGGAGCAAATGCCCCAGTAAAACCCAACCCGCAGATAAATCTCTAAACTTCATATCCATCCCTGAGTTATAAACCCAAATGCGATTACCGTAATCAAAATTAAGATAGCCCGCCGCTTTTTCTCCGTCTACTTCAAGGAAAGCGAGTTGTAACCAGCCCGCCTCAAAAGCGGCGTAGATCGTAGCCTTCATCTGCGATTTCATCAAACCGGTCAAAAAAGCCTGTTTTGCAGGGTCTTGAGCCATTAACTGACAACAGGCTTCTATATTTTTATCTAATTTTTCGGGATCATCCACAATATACCAAGTTACCTCACGTTCGTCCGCCTCAGCACGGCGCATTTTTCGACGAATCTCATGACGTTGCTTTTTCTTGATGCCCATCAGATAGTCATCAAAATTATCAGGAAGTTTTAAATAAGGCGCGGGTTGAAGCGTTTCTTGTTCAAAACCCCAACCGCGAGATTTAGCTTCCTCCTCAAGAAAAGTTAAAGAAGCCGAACCTTCGATGAGATTCTGCAAATCAAGTGCATCCCAACTTAGTGTATCGTGCGCATCAAGATAATCCAATAAGCCGTGTATAAATTCGGCTAAATCTTTTTCAGGGACAATAAAATCCAAAAAATCTGAAATTTCTACACTCCCCAAAAAGAGCAGTTTTTGCGTACCTGCGTGCCTAGTTGAAAATAAGGGCGCGATGCCAATAAGCTCATCGTCACGATGGGCAACGATGATGGCAAGTTCTCCCGTATCCCATTCCCCGCCGCCGAGCGAATCCCACCACGCAAGCAGATATTCATGCCGCAAAAAAGGGAGATTGGCAACGCCCTCGGCAAGGAGAGCATTCCATGCAGGGGCAAGTTCCACAAAATTTTCTGTGGTGTTTATGAGGCTGTAATTCATTCTTAAATACCTATTAGCAAATTTATCTTTTTGAGTTTCACACTTCACCTCTTCGATTTTACCAGTATAATATAGCCATTGGAAAACAGACGTGTCTAAAACATTCGACCTTACCCTCCTCCCCCTCTATCGTTTAAACGGCAACGAGATGCCCTCGCCGCCGGGCTTATTGGCGTTAACCCCACCCCGCCGAAAAGCGCGTAATCGCTCGCGTGATCTACTTCTTATGCACCTTGTGTTGGGTGGAAACGCGGCTTTTTCTACCGCCAATTACTTGCATATCACATCCAACGCGGCAGAAGAATTTTATAACACCCCCGGCTCCGTCACATCTGCTTTGCGTGCCACAGCAATTATGCTCAACGGCGAACTTTTAGAGCATAATATGCAAGCCAGCGGACAGGGACGTTATACACTGGCAACTCTTCTTTTAGGCACAATACGCGATGAGCAATTATATCTTCTCGAATCAGGTCCCGCACACGCATATTGGATGGCGGGAGACGATAGGCTGGATATTCACGATGCCGAGATGGCAGGGCGCGGATTAGGATTAGGGCAATCGACCAAATTTTATCTTTCGCAACTCCCGCTTCGTACGCGGGGACGCTTGCTTATTGCCCCCGATCTGCCAGCCGGTTGGATGCCGATTTTGCAACGCGATAATAAATCCGCATCACTGGAGACTATTCGCAGTGTGCTAATGCGGCAAAATATGGCTGACCAAAACGCGGTGCTGATAGAGTTTATCGCCGGTCGCGGCGAGATAACTATCCTCAAGCCGTCGCGCCCGCACAAACCGACTTTGGCAAGCATCTCACAGAAAATGGCAGATGAAGAACCTGCGGAGGAAAAATCGGAAGACTTTGCTCAAATAGAGAGTCATCAGCCGGAGCCTGAACCAAGCCTCCATAACGAGAGCAAGCCTCCCCAAGAACGAGTCGCTCCGGCGGTTTCCATCCCGCGTAAAACGCCTGCGCCTATCCCCGATTCCGAAGAGAGCGAAGTTCTTCAATCCATCCCGCGCCAAATGCCTGAAGAAATTCAAGAGCAGGAAGAAGAAATTGAAGAAAACGAACCGGAACTTGAAGAGGAAGAGGTTGATTTTGGTCCGCCTGTTGGCGAAGTTATCGCTCGGCAAGGTGCGCGTAGCCTTGCTAAGGGGATGCAAGTAACCCGTGAAGGCAATAATAAGCTAAAAAGTTTTTTCCGCAAACTGATGCCGCGTATCTTGCCCACTGCCGATTCAAATGCCCCCGTCCTATTACCAAATTGGGTGATGGGGCTAATTGCAATTATTATCCCTTTGGTGGTTGTAACCATTGCGAGCGTGGTATATTTTCGCTTTGGGCGCGATATTCAATACGAAACAGCCTATGTAGATGTAGACGTGGCGCGTGCCCGCGCGCTTGAGCAAACTGACCCCATAGCCCAACGCGTAGCTTGGCAAGAAACCATTGCAAAACTGGATATTGCTGAAAAATACGATAAAACCGCAGAAAGCGAAGCCCTGCGTGCAGAGGCGCAAAACCACATCGACACCTTATTGGGCATTCGGCGACTCAACTTTCAACTTGCAGTAGAAGATTTGCCGCGTGGCATCAAAATTAAGGCAATGGAAGCCACAGATACCGAACTCTTTATCCTCGATTCTAACGCGGGAGAGATTTTACGAGCCTTTCTGGTGAGCGGTGGCTATCAATATGATGATAATTTCATCTGCAAAAGCGGTGAATATGGCGGAAAAACCGTAGGCGCACTGGTAGCATTACAAACTTTACCCAAAACAAATGCGCTAGGAGCTTCGGTTATGGGGCTAGATGCGCAAGGCACCTTGATATATTGCGCTGACAATCAATTACCGCAAGCAATGTCCCTGCAAGAACCCCCGATTGGATTTAAAGAAATCACCGCCACTAAACTAGACGCCGATGTACTTTATCTTTTGGACGCCCCCTCGCATGAGGTTTGGGTTTATAGCGGGCGCAACTCTGCATTTATAGATTACCCGACATCTTTCTTTGAAAACGCTCCGCAAGGCATAGAAAACGCCATAGATATGGACGTAACGGGTGCGGACCTCTACTTACTCTTCGCAGATGGACATTTGGCAAGTTGTACATATAGTTTGCTTGATACCGTTCCCACCCGATGCACCAATCCGGTCGAACTTAACGACCCGCATCTTGCCGCAGGCGGAGGCAACAATTTTGAGCAAGCACTCTTTACAGAAATGCACCTTTCCACACCGCCCGACTCCGCCCTCTTACTTCTTGCCCCAGAGACACAAGCTGTTTTTCGTTTTAGTCCACGTTCTTTTTCTCTTCAAAACCAACTTCAACCCATAAAAGGCATTATCCCCGAAGGTCACTTAAATACAATGGTATCAAACCCCAGCCACATTCTTTTTGTTGCACAAGGCGACAAAATCTACATGGTTGCCGATATTCAATAACGCGTACGTTTGTTGGATTAAAAATCTCACACAGGAGTTCCCATGTCTTTTCTACTCAAATTTTTTAGAAAATTGTTTGGACTGTCCGAACCGAGCGTGGACCCGGAACCTGATCCCGTTGATGAAACACCCCCCGAACCCGCATATCGTACCGTTAACCGCGTCTTGAGCATCGTCTACAACCCAACCATGAACGCGGCAACCGGTGAAAAGCTAACAGACCAATCCGGTTGGCAAAATCCCGAAGATTTGGCTACGGGCTTCTCCGCCGATATTCTCCAAATCAGCCACGGCATGGCGCGCTACAAAATCGTAGAACGAATCGAAGTGGATGCCTTTCCCGTGCTAAAAGACGGATTCCGTTATGCCCCCTCTCTTTATTTAGACGCGCTACATGGCGTTACCCCGCCGCATAGACCCTACGATGTAGATTATGATGCCATTATGCAAGAATTCAATATCGCCGAACGCATTGAAAATAATGAAATTGACGAAGTATGGATTTTTGCCTTCCCTTACGGGGGATTTCACGAATCAATTATGGTGGGCAACGGGGCTTTTTGGTGCAACGCACATCCGCTAAAAGACACAAATCATATTTCACGGCGTTTCATCATTATGGGGTTTTCCTACGAACGTGGCGTTGGCGAAATGCTCGAATCTTTTGGACATCGGCTTGAATCTATGATGGAAAAAACTTTCTCCAAAACACACGGAGAAGCCGATTTATGGGCGCGTTATACGCGCTACGATAAAAAAAATCCCGGCAAAGCAGAGGTAGGCACAGTCCACTTTGCCCCGAATAGTGAAAGAGATTACGATTGGGGAAATATGAAACGAGTGCCGAGCTATTGTGACGATTGGTTAAATTTCCCTAACTTCACCGGTCAATTACGCCAAGTGAACGCCGATGAATGGGGAAACGGCGATATACGTTTACATCATCAATGGTGGCAAGAACGCATTCCACATGTGGCAGGCAGACAAAATGGCATCCATAATAATTGGTGGCAATATATTATGGATGCAAATAAAGTGGATGCATGAGAAATCGTAAT
>CAZERH010000016.1:0-9959 GCA_964515535.1 uncultured Anaerolineaceae bacterium | reverse complement strand
TCTTTTCCCAAATTTGATATAGCCCTAAATTCCCCGTAGCACCATCTGAATAAAAACTATCTATGATATTAAACCCGCTCTTCTCAGCGAGACGAGCTAGTTCACCTTCGCTATAGTGATGCACATAGCGGATGCCAAATCCACCCCGCCGCCAATCGAGGAGGTAATCACCTTCGTCCAATTCGGATTCGGGGATATTCACCAAGTCCCAGCTTAGGATTCGTTTGCGCAATCGCTCGGAGTTGAGAAATTGCCAATTCGAGAAGATGAATTGCCCGTCATTTGCGAGGTATTTATAAACATTTTTCAAAATTTGCAAACGAGTTTCTTCTCCGGGAATGTGATGAAGCACCGCGAAAGCCGTAATCAGAGACCAGTTGTCAGCATTCAGTTGCCAGTCAGCAGAGGTGATATCTAATACGCGAAATCGGGCAGGGAAATCTTCGGGGACGCATGCCGCGTCTGTGAGCAGAGGTAAGCTAAAATCCACGCCGAGATACGGGGCGGTGTGACCGGCAGACGCTAGTTGACGGGCAAACTCTCCGTTGCCGCATCCCAAGTCTAAGATAGTGTGATTCCGCCCAATTCCGGTTAAAATTTTATGCACCCCCGATTGAATTCTGCCGCGTGTGGCGGAGAATTCGTTACCGAATGTCTGATAAAATTGGCTATTGATTGCTATTATTTTATTTATGATTTCTTTTTTCATTGTTCTATTATATCCTGAGAGTTGCCGTGTCTGAACAAGAGCGTTGGTTAAAATCCCGAAAAATCACCCCCGAAAAAATGCGTTTGGCGCGCTTGGCATTGGCTGAGATTCGCGCGGGTGCGGAAACTTTGGACGCGATTAAGCATCATCCCACCGCAACGGGATATATTGGCAAAAATGTTTTGGTGGCGGCGTATAACGCGATGGTAGATGCGGGCGAGATGGAGCCGAATAACGAAATTTTGGCGAAAATCCGCATGAAACCGGTGCGAACGCTTTCGGGCGTGACGACTGTAACGGTTTTGACGAAGCCCTATCCCTGCCCTGGGCAGTGCATTTTTTGCCCGGATGATGTGCGAATGCCCAAATCTTATTTGCCTGATGAGCCGGGGGCGATGCGCGGTTTGCATCATCATTTTGATCCTTTTGAGCAGGTGGCTTCGCGTTTGGAGGCGTTGCGCGCGGTGGGACATCCGACCGATAAAATCGAGTTGCTGATTTTAGGCGGGACGTGGAGCGCGTATCGGCGAGATTATCAGGAATGGTTTGTGACGCGTTGTTTTGATGCGTTGAATTCTAAGAACTTTCAACACGAAGGAACACAAAGAGAAAAAGAAAAAACAAAAAACTTTGACGTGAATCTAAAAGAAGCCCATCACATCAACGAATCCGCGCAACATCGCAACGTAGGCTTGGTGGTGGAGACGCGTCCCGATGAAATTACGCCCGATGAATTGACTTGGTTTCGGTATTTGGGCGTGACAAAAGTGCAGATGGGGGCGCAGAGTCTGGATAATGAAATTTTAGCTCTTAATAAACGCGGGCATTCTGTGGAAGATTTATATCGTGCGATGTCGTTGCTCCGCGCGGGGGGATTTAAAATTGTGCTTCACTGGATGCCCAATTTACTCGGCGCGAGTATAGAGTCTGATAGAGAAGATTTCTTGCGTTTATGGGATGGTATTGCACCCGATGAACTAAAAATTTATCCCACACAATTATTAGAAAACACAGAATTGCACGAAGCCTGGAAACGCGGTGAATATCAGCCCTACACGACTACAGAATTAACGAATTTACTTGCCGATGTAAAAGAAAGTGTTCCCCATTATTGTCGCGTAAATCGAGTAATTCGCGATATTCCCTCGCCGAATGTGGTGGAAGGGAATAAACGCACCAGTCTGCGCCAAGATGCACTCAGGGAAATGAAAAAACGCGGCACAAAATGCGAATGTTTACGTTGCCGAGAAGTACGCGGGCAGAAGGTTGAAATTGAGAGATTGAAGTTGGATGATCTGGTTTATTTTACAAGCCCCCATTCTAGCCTTCCCCCTCAGGGAGAAGGGATGAAGAGTTCTCTCTCCCTCAGGGAGCACTCTTCGAGCCTGATAAGGGTAGAGGGGGAGGACGGTTCCGAAGAACACTTCATCTCTTTTATTACGCCGGACGATAAAGTGACGGGTTTTTTGCGTCTCTCCCTTCCGGAGGAAAACGCGCCAACACTCAATATAGTAGATTTGGAAAACGCGGCGATTATTCGCGAGGTGCATGTTTACGGGCAATCGCTGGAGGTGGGGGCAGAGAAACGCGGCTCGGCACAGCACGCGGGTCTCGGCACGCGGCTGATGAAGGTCGCCGAGCAAGTTGCACACGCGCGCGGCTTCTCCAAACTCGCCGTGATTGCCGCAGTTGGCACGCGGGGCTATTATCTTAATCGTGGATTTGAACGCGGTGAATACTATCTAGTCAAAGAGATAAAATAAAATGGCAGATATTTTTCTTCTCATTGGGGCGGGATTAATCACCGGTTTTTTAATCGGGTTGACGGGCATGGGCGGAGGGGCGTTAATGACTCCTTTTTTATTGGTTGTCATGAAATTCGACCCGATTTTAGCCGTAGGCACAGACCTCACCTTTGCCGCAATCACAAAGTTTGTCGGCGGAATTGGACATCACCACGAGAGCAAAATTTCGCTTAAACCGGTATTGTGGATGGCAATGGGGAGCATTCCCGCCTCTATACTCGGTTCACAATATGTTCTGCGCCATGCAGATGATCGCCAACTTATCGAGGAATTTCTTCCCAGCTTATTGGGTTGGACTTTAGTGACGGTGAGCATCATCATTATTGCGCGAACTTTCCGTTTTTTTGGACCCAAAAAAGAGCGAGAAGTTCGTTACCCCGCCCCGTGGGCATTGGTGGTAATCGGCGCAATCGGTGGACTTTTGGTGGGGATGACATCCATTGGCGGGGGAACGGTCATCATGGCTTTATTATTGCTTTTTTTCTCAATGCCGCTAAATTATATGGTCGGATTGGACGTGATGCACGGCGCGCTACTTTCGATTATCAGCGCGTTGAGTTATATATTCGCGGGGCAAACGGACTGGAGAGCGGTTGGCTTGCTGTTAATTGGCTCTTTGCCCGGCGTTTGGCTGGGGGCGCGGACTGTGCATAGAATCAACCTTTTGCTTGTGCGCGGCATTTTAGGATTGCTTGTTTTAGCCGCGGGACTTCAACTATTATTTGGCGGGGGAGGGCATTAAAACGAATGTTTTTTTCTTCGGGAGTTTTTTATGAAAAATAAGATATTGCTGGTTACAAACGGTTGTTCTGAGAGCTGGGCTACAATCAGATACGCAACAGAAATGGCGAAAATAATGAACACACCGCTTAGCTTTTTAGGCGTTGTCGAAAAGTTTGATATTGAACATCCCGTTGAGGAGATGTTTAGCCGCGCTGTCACTTTATTTCAAGAAAAAAAACTTAGCTACGACCTACAACTTGTAAATGGCGACACAGAAGAAATTTTAGGAAAAATGGATTGGGATGAGAGTACTTATCTTTTTGTAGGTCCTTTAGGACGTTCACAATTTCGGCAATGGCTTGTTGGGTATTCGTTTAGAAAAATTTTAGAAAAAGTCCCCAGCCCCATTTTTTATGTACGTGAGGCGCGTCTACCCATAAAAAAGATTTTAATGTGTTTCGGAGGGTTAGATTATACGAGTAATGCCGAGAAAATCGCGCTGGAAATAGGCAAGCGCGCCGGAGCAGAAGTGAAATTTTTGCACGTTGTCCCCCCGATAGAGTCGGAGCATTTACCAACTCAAGAGGCAGAAACCCCTCCGGAAAAACGCATGGATGAAAAACCCGCTAAAACGCTAGAAGAAGCTCAAAAACACGCCGATGATAAGGGCATTGAATCCAATATCGTTGTGCGGCAGGGAAATATCGTTCAGCAAATTGTAGCCGAGTTAGAAACACAAAGCTATGATTTAGTTTGCATGGGGTCATCTTTTAGTCACCCCAACAAATTGCGCCGACACTATGCCCCCAATGTAACCGCCGAAGTAGCTGAAGCCGTAAATTGTCCCGTCCTATCCGCGCGGGCTAAGTTGGTGTAACTCTTGCTTCCCATTCAGCAATTGCCTCTCGAATAATATCCTGAACGGCTTGATCGGGAATATCATTAATCGCTTTATATTCATCAAGCCCAACTTTCACAAGCAAACTTCCATCAAGGTTAGAATTTAGAGAGATACTGCGCGGTGCCAAGGGATGCCCGCTTAATTTCTTTTGTAAAACTCTATCAATTTGCTCAAGCATACTTAAACTTTCGAGCGTTTTCTTCTCTAAATCGGGGTCTAACTTAAGGTCTACTTTGGGCAATGGTTTTGGCGCAACAGAAATTATAGATATATCGGGCGGAGGGGATGGGGGAGAGGCGGGTTTAGCACCATCTAACCAGGGGCGTAAAGAAATTATCAAATTCAGCAAATGCTCACGCTGTTCAGCAGTAATATCAGATTTATATTCAATCATCTGCCCCTCTAGGCGAAGTTTCAAGGCACCGGACACACGCTTGAATATCGTTAAAACTTCAGGTTCAAGTATATCCGCTTCAATGATGGCGGGGGCTTCACCCTCTTTTAATTCTTCACCGTTGCGAGGAAAATCGTCTTTCTCATCTTTTTTGAAATCATTTTTTATGGTTGTTTCTAATAATCCCAATAAATACCCCACAACCCAAACAGCAACCAGAATGCCAATGGTCATCCAATTCATTTCCATTTTTCTGCTCCAAAGTTATCGGTTTATTTCTTTTGACACCGCGGGCAAAAATGCGTACCACGTTGCCCAACGATAATTTTTCGGATGGGCGTGCCGCACTTAAAGCAAGGCGCATCTTGTCTTCCATAAACTTGCAGATAGTTCTGAAAGTCGCCGCCGCGGTAAATCCAATCTATGGAGGTGCCATTTCGCTTGATGCCCTCCATCAACACTTTTCGGATGCTTCGCCACAGAATTTGGGCTTGCGTCCGTTTAATTAAATCAGATTTGGCGAGGGGATGCAAATCCGCCAAATGTAATGCTTCATCTGTATAGATATTGCCCATTCCCGCAATGAATTTTTGGTTAAGCAAAAGGGGTTTGATATGACCTTTATGCCTCTGCAATTTTTCGTAGAGTATTTGAGCCGTAAAAGCATCATCGAGTGGTTCTGGTCCTAATTTGCCCAAAATATCTTCCGGCGTGGGTGTGAACCAAACACGCCCAAATTTACGCATATTGCTAAAGGCAAGATAATGCTCATTATCAAAATGCAGTATCAGCCGATCATGTTTGTGGATTGGTATGCCTTCTTCGCGAAGAAGTATATCGCCACTCATGCGGAGGTGGATGAGGAGGGTATCCATGCTGAGAGGAAGCACGATGTATTTTCCACGCCGTTTAACGGTAGATATTGACTGCCCAACGATGTTTTTTTTGAAAAAAGCAGGCTTTGGGGTCGCGAGCGTTCTATCCCACAGTAAATCGGCGCGCAGAATTTCGCGTCCGGTTAAATCTGCACGCAAACGGTTTACAATCGTTTCGACTTCAGGAAGTTCCGGCATTTTTGGAGAGCCTTTAGACTTTAGTGACGGTTTTTGCAAGTAGGAGCAGACGGCCGTTTGCCCCTACCCTCTCTCACTCATCAAACAACTCACCCACACTGCGCCCCTCATGCGCCCGCAAGATGACCTCTGCCAAGAGAGGTGCGACCGAGCAAATTTTGAGTCTATCGCCAAAAAGGACTTTGGATTCTTCGGGGATGGGGACTGTATCGGTCGTGATGATTTGAGCAAGATCTAGCGATGAGAGTCTTTTTGCCGCATCAGAGGAGAAAACAGGATGAATAAAGGCGAGGTATATATCACGCGCACCTTTTTCGCGTGCCAAATTGATTGCCTGAGCGATAGAGCCGCCGGTATCTACTTCATCGTCTACGATGATGACATCTCGCCCGCTCACATCGCCGATAATGTTGAGGGCTTCGGCTTTTGAGTCATTTGCCACGCGCCGTTTTTCTATAAAGGCGATGGGCATATCCAGTTCTTCGGCATAATTGCGTCCCTTTTTAGCAAAACCGAGATCAACGGTCATGATAACGGGATTGGTGAGTTTTTCCAGTAAATTCTCTTTGATATAGTCTTCAATAATATGCGAGGCGGTTAGCACATCGCCGGGGATAGAGAAGAATCCTTGCACTTGCCCGGCATGAGGGTCGAGGGTCATATAGCGGTCTGAGCCTGCCACTTCTATCATATCGCTCACAAGGCGCGCAGTGATGGGGACGCGCGGTTGATCTTTTTTATCGGAGCGACCGTAGCAAAGATAAGGCACAACCGCGGTGATGCGCGCGGCTGAATCTAAACGCAAGGTTTGGAGTGAGATGAGTAACTCCATCAGGTTTTGTTGCACCGGGCGCGAGGTCGTTTGGATGACGTAAACATCTTGACCGCGCACGCTATCATGCAATTTGACGAATAAATTATCGTTGGGGAAAAGAATAACATCTCTCTCGCACAGTTTTTTATCCAAATAATTAGCTATTTTTTGAGATAACGCCGGAGAAGCTGTGCCTGCAAAGAGTTTTATATCGCCATAACCTTTTAGCTCGTGTGTATGATTCATCATTATTTTTCCTTTTCCCATTCGGAGCGCAAAACACTCATGATGAGAATATCTTCGTATTTTCCGTTTTTATAATGCGCTTCTCTTTTTCGCCCTTCATGAATAAAGCCAACTTTTTCATAAGCGCGAATAGCCCAACGGTTATTTTCGTAAACATGCAATTGAATTCGATTTAAATTGAGCGTATTAAACCCATGTTTGAGCAAAAGTTGCATTACCTCTGTACCGTAGCCCTGATTCCAGATGGATTTATCGCCGAGCATAATGCCCACTTCGGCAGAGTGCACAACCATGTTCATATCGTGAAAACCGGAGTTTCCAATCAAACGCCACCCCTCCCCATCGGGAATTTCTACCGCCAAAGGTCTTTCTTCCGTGGGGCGTTTTGATAAACCCGTAAACCATCCTTCTTCCTCCCACATTGCCATCGGCAAAAAAATGGTTAGCCCCTCAGTCACTTCGGGGTCGTTAATCCACGCCATAAAGAGCGGTAAATCATCTTTCTCGACACCGCGCAAGCGGATTCTTTTTCCGTAAATCATTTTTTGCTCTCCTCCAACAATCTCTCCACCGCACACCACGGCGATTCTTCCCTTTTTATAATTTGGGATAAAGTCTCCTCATATTGTTGGGGAGATAATTCGTCCATAAAACGATTAAATAAATTTTCTCGGAGGAGCGAATCGAACGTGGATTGAAGCTGGGTGCGCGTTTGTCGACTCCACTCATCCGTTTTTCGCAAAAAAGCAACATGGCGCGCAATCGCTTCACCTAGTTCAGAGATTCCCTCTCCGTTCTTAGCAATGGTGCGTTTAATTTCTGGAATCCAAATATCGTACTGCTCATCCTCTTTTGTGGGAGCTTCAACAACCATTCTCCTGCCATGATGCTGAAACACGTGACGGGTAGGATGCGCCAGTTCGAGCATCCCCTTGAGAGCGCGTTCTGTATTCTCTACCCCGGGGCGGTCGGCTTTGTTGATGACGAGAATATCGGCAATTTCTAAAATCCCTGCTTTAATGGCTTGAATATCATCGCCGAGACCGGGAGCTTCCACAACGAGGGTGGTATGGGCAAGTTTGGCAATATCCACTTCCGCTTGCCCCGCGCCGACTGTTTCGACCAAAATGACGTGGTAGTTTGCCGCGTCAAAAAGCTGAACCATCGCGGATGTGGACTGCGCCAGCCCGCCCAAAGATCCGCGCGAAGCCATCGAGCGGATAAAAATATCTTGATCTCCGGTGAGATCCCGCATCCGCACGCGGTCGCCCAAAACCGCTCCTCCCGTAAAGGGGCTGGAGGGATCAACCGCGAGAATTGCCACCCTAAAATTATGTTTCTTTCGATAATGCAGAGCGAGTTGATTAACGAGGGTAGATTTTCCAGTGCCGGGCGCGCCGGTTATGCCGATGAGATGTGCCTTGCCGGTATGCGGAAAAAGTTCGTCTAGCGCGGCACGTCCCTGTTCGGTGTTATTTTCAACTTGGGTCAAAAGCCGCGTGAGCGCGAGACGATTTTGATTCAAAAGAGCCTGAGATAAATTCATAGAATCTCAGGCTCTTACTGTTTTGCGAATGTCGGTGACAATATCTTCTGTGGAAGCTCCGGGTCCGTACACGCCGCTTACCCCCATTTTTTCAAGCTCCTCTATATCATCATCGGGGATGATTCCGCCCAAGAAAAGTTTTACATCTTCTTGCCCATTGGCTTTCGTTAGTTCCAAAATACGCGGCACAAGAGCCATGTGCGCACCGGAGAGAATGGAGATGCCAATCACATCTACATCTTCTTGCAGGGCGGCTTCGGCAATCATTTCGGGCGTTTGACGCAAGCCGGTGTAGATAACTTCCATCCCCGCATCGCGCAAGGCACGTGCCACCACTTTTGCGCCTCTATCGTGACCATCTAACCCCGGTTTGGCAACTAAAACACGGATATTTCCTTCTGTCATTACTTCCTCCAACAAAAACTGAGCCTTCTGTGAGATGGGGGGATTATACTATAAGCTCACTTTGAAATGCCCTTTTTCCCAATAAAACGATTTTTTGCAGTTGTGCAGATACATCACGCATACACCAATACTTTGAGAAATCAAGTTTTTTTCTTAGCGTAATGTAGTAAAATAATGACAATATCTTGAGAAATAAAGTTTTGGCGTATGACGGTATCAGACATCTATGTTAAAAATTTTAGTCGTTGATGACGAACAAATAGATCGGCGTATTGTAGAAAAAACACTCACCCGCTTAGGACACGATGTTATTCTCGCCGATAACGGAGAATCTGCTTGGCAAAAAATCCAAGGGGAGCCTATTCGCTTTGTTATTACCGATTGGAATATGCCCTTCTTGGACGGTGTTCAACTCATCAAAAAAATCCGCGCCACAACTTTACCCAGCTATGTCTACACAATTTTAGTTACCTCAAATAACAAAAATGAAGACGTAGTAGCCGGGTTGTACGCGGGGGCAGACGATTACCTAACAAAACCCTTCAATCCTACAGAACTAGAAGCTCGTGTTGCTGTTGGGGAGAGAATGCTTGCCCTCGAAGACGGGCTAATGCAGGCAAATAATCAACTCGAAAAATTAGCAATGGTAGATAGCCTCACCGGTTTACTAAATAGACGCGCTATTTATAAATTTGCGCGCGGCGAGTTAGAACGAGCCCGCCGTGTCTCAGAACCCATTAGCGTAATTTTTCTTGATATAGATAAATTTAAAGAAGTTAATGACCAATACGGGCATTTAACCGGCGATGAAGCACTCAAACTGATTTCTAGCGTTATAAAACAACGTAGCCGAACCTACGACAGCATTGGTCGATGGGCTGGAGATGAATTCCTAATCGTATTGCCCGGCACCACTGCCTCCGATGCCGAAAAAGTTGCTCAACGCATTGTCGATGGCATTTTTCACACCAAACTAGCCCTCCCTCAAGGTGGTATTCTTTCTCTTTCCGCCTGCGCAGGCGTAGCCACCCAAACCAAAATGACAGGAGCAGTAGCCCTTCTTGACGACCTCATTCAGAGAGCCGATGAAGCTCTCTACAGAGCCAAAGAAGCAAATGGAAATAATGTTGAAATAACCTTGATGTAAAAAGATGAAGATGCCAATAGATGCCTCTGCCCTTGAAGTTTATCGCGAGATTATGGAAGATGAAACGGACGCCTTTATCGCCGAAATTCTCGCTAATTTTTATATCAATACGCGCGGGTTACTTGCCTCTTTGGATAAATCTTTCAAGGAAAATGACGTAGAGGAATTTGTCCGCGCAGTGCATACATTGAGATCA
>CAZERH010000015.1:0-14867 GCA_964515535.1 uncultured Anaerolineaceae bacterium | reverse complement strand
GCATTTTTTAGGAAATGTCAAAAACTACAGAGTACTTAGTTTACGAGGTAATTACTGTCAGGGAGGTTTTCACTTCTCTACAACCCCGCCTCTTCGCCTCTTGCCAAATCTCTTCCATTTCTTCTAAAGTCATATCGCTCATGGCAAACTCGCGATTGCGCGCGTATTTTTCGATATAGCCAAATCTGCGTTTGAAGCGGATATTCGCTTCTCTTAGGGCTGATTCCGCGTCCACGTTTTGCCAGCGGGCAAAGTTGACCATCACGAAGAAGAGGTCGCCTATCTCGGAGGCGAGTTCTTCGGGGGTTTCTGCTTGGCGGATTTCTTCAATTTCCTCGACCAGTTTATCAAGCACACCTTTAATTTCGTGCCAATCGAAGCCAACGCGGGCGGCTCTGTCTTGATATTCTTGGGCTTGATTTAAAGCGGGGAAAGAGAGAGGAACGCCGTCTAAAATCCCTTTTTCGGATTCTCCATTATCTTTGCGCTCTTTTGCTTTGAGGGCTTCCCAATTGGAGAGAACTTCATCCACGCCCTCTACTTCCTGCTTCCCAAAAACGTGCGGGTGACGGCGGATGATTTTATCGTGAATCCCTTTTACGATGTCGCTCATGGCAAAGTTTCCGGCTTCATTGGCAATTTGGGCGTGAAGCACAATTTGGAGGAGTAAATCGCCAAATTCTTCTGCCATGCCCTCGTAATCGCAAGCGTCTATGGCATCGAGGGTTTCGTAGGTTTCTTCTAAGAGGTGAGGGCGGAGACTTTTATGCGTCTGCTTTTTATCCCAGGGGCATCCATCAGGTGCGCGGAGGTGGGCAACGATTTCTTGGAAGCTGGAGAGGGAAGTCCCTGCTTCGAGGGGTGGGATATAGATAGCGTTGATTTCAAGATTCTGCTCATTGAGGGCAAGCAAGCCTAAATTCAGGTTTGTCACGGCTCCGCTTTCGTCAGCGACGCGTAGGGGATGAGAATCCGCGTAGGTTGTTTGCAGAAGCTGTCGGAGAGCATCCAAATCCTGCGGAGCAATTCCCCAAATAAGGGCGGGAATTTCAGGTTGAAAGGGCGGGACGTGTGCATTTTTGAGTTCCCCCGCGTGGAGGAGTATCAGTTTGGGGGTGTTTTCGAGTTGAAGAGTGGTGAGGAGTTTGAGCATGAGGGGTTCCTTAGGAACTTACTTTAAACACTAAGGTCACGAAGAAAGCACAAGGGGAAAAATTTTCGTTTTTTCTTAGAGAACCTTTATGGGCTTTGTGTTTAGAGAGTTTTATCTCTTACTAACTTAAAACGCAAAAGCTAATGCGTAAAACATTAGCTTTTGAATTTTTAATGGTAAAAGGGTTAACGTTTGGTGTATGTAGGAGCCTTGCGTGCGCCTTTGAGACCCGGTTTTTTGCGTTCCTTGACCAATGGGTTACGGGTCAGGTAGCCACTTTTGCGAAGTGTGGGTTGAAATTCGGGGTTAACTTTAATGAGCGCACGTGCCAAGCCGAGCAAAACTGCATCGGTCTGACCGGTGACGCCGCCACCTTTAACATGAACACTAACGTCATAAGCAGTGCGTTTTTCACCTGTCGCCGCGAAAGGAGCCAAAATTGTATTTGTATCGCCATGGCGGGTAAAATAGGCTTCGAGTTCTTTGTCATTGACAATAAACGCACCGGAGCCGTTTGAAATACGCACGCGGGCGGTGCTTTCTTTGCGGCGACCAATTCCTTCAAAATATCGTTCAGACATAATAATTCCTCTTTACTATTTCAGTTCTTTCGGGTTTTGCGCGGCATGGGGATGTTCATCCGTTGCATAAACCTTAAGGCGTTTTAGCACACTACGTCCCATTTTATTATGGGGTAACATGCCCCAAACAGCCGAGCGGATAACACGATCGGGGAATGTGGCAAGTTGCTGACGCAGGGTTTTCTCTTTGAAACCACCCGGATATCCGGAGTGGCGGTAGTATTTTTTCGTGTCTAACTTAGAGTTGGTGCGCGTACCGGTCACGGTAATCCCACCAGCGTTAGTTACAATCACGTTATCACCCATTTCTACGCCGGGCGTAAAGGTGGGTTTGTGTTTTCCGAGCAATACAGTCGCAATTCTGGTCGCCAAACGACCCAAATTTTCACCGTTGGCATCTACCAGATACCAATCACGCTCTATTTCAGCTTTTTTTGGATAATAAGTTTTATACACTTCGTCTCTCCATTTTCAGACTTCAGACTTTAGATATCAGACTTCAGTCTGATTTTAGACTTTAGATTGTAGATTATCTGGATAAGAAACCGCAACAAGAGTTAATCCATTAGATGGAGCGATTCCGCTCGTGATTTCGGCTTGGTCAGCTAAAGATTGGGCAAATTTTTCTACTGATACTTTCTGCTGTGCAATCACAACTTGCGTGAAGACCAACTTTCGTACCATGTGATAGAGAAAGGCATTCGCCTGCACTTCAAAAATCCATTCATCCTCTTGCTTCGTCCAACTCGCTCGCATTAAGTGACGTTCTGTACTGCCTCCGCTACGGGGGGGGGAACCGAAGGCAGAAAAATCATGTTTTCCCGGGAGTTGTTTTGCTAGAGAGCGAAGTATCTCACCATCCAACGCGGGGTCAACTCGCCATGCAAATCGTTCTCTTAGCGGGTCTCGCGTTTCTTGACAAAAAATACGATAACGGTAAAAGCGAGCGGTCGCATCAAAACGTGGGTGAAAACCATCCGGCGCAATACGGACGTGGCTTATCGCCATATCTGCGGGCAAAGTGGCATTGAGGGCATTTCTCAAATCGGTGAGGCTATGCTTCCAATCGAAATCGAAAGCCACAACCTGCCCCGAGGCATGAACACCTGCATCGGTGCGTCCAGCCAAGAGAATAGACTTCTCTCGCCATCCTATTTTGTACAGAGCTTTTTCAAAATCACCCTGTACAGTCCTAGTATTTGCCTGCCGCTGACTTCCGAAAAAATCGGTGCCGTCATAAGCAAGGATAATCTGGTAACGTGCCATTCTTTCAGTAAATTAGGTGTCAGTAAATCAGGTATCAGAAAACTAGTCTACTAGCCTACTGATTCACAGGTCTACTGATTCCTAGTTTACTCTTCTACTAATTCAATAAGCACCATTTCTGCGCCATCGCCTTTGCGAGGACCCAATTTTAGGGTGCGAGTATAACCGCCGGGACGGCTAACAAAACGGGGGGCAATATCATCAAAGAGTTTGGGTAAATCTTTGTTGCTTCCCAGTTTTTTGGCTACCAAACGGCGAGCATGCACTTTTTGTGCATCTTCTGCATCAATGCTATTACGGGCAATGGTAATCAATTTTTCAGCTTCGCCGCGAATAGCTTGTGCTTTTGCTTTTGTGGTCTTAATCCGTTCATGCTCAAAAAGCTGACGGATGAGGGTGCGGCGCAAGGCTTTGCGTGCGCCTGTGGAGCGATTTAATCGCTTTCCTGCTATTTGATGTCGCATCTTAATTACTCCGCGTTATCTTCGCTTTCTTCTTCGTCTTCATCACTCATATAACCCTTTTCTGTCATCTTTTGGGTTAACTCGTCAAGACTCTTCTCACCAAAATTGCGGATGGACATAATTGCCTGATCGCCTTTTTCGAGCAAATCAAGCACATCGCCAACCGTAGTAATACCTGTACGCTTCAAAGAGTTGAAAACGCGTACTGAAAGATCAAGAGCTTCTACAGGAGTCTCAGCAATTTCGCTGTTTACGCCTTCCTCTTCTACTTCCTCTTCAATTACCGCCATCAGCGATTCTTCGCTAACACCGGCAATATGACGTATATGCTCAATTAAAACTTTTCCAGACATGCTCAAAGCCCTTTCAGGGGCAATAGAACCGTCTGTCCAAATTTCAAGCATCAAGCTATCGTAATTTGTACTCTGCCCAACACGCGCTGAGGTTACGTCCCAATTTACTCGTTTGACGGGGCTAAAGAGCGCATCTACCGGCATCTCGCCAATTGGCATATGTCCACTACGTTCAGTCGCGGGCGAGTAACCCCGTCCACGCTCTACAGAAAATTCGACATCCATCTCAGTGGTATTATTATCCACCGTGAACAAATAAAGTTCAGGGTTAACAATCTCCACTTCCGGGGGTGCAATAATATCGGCGGCTGTTACGACACCCTCGCCACGCACCTCAAGGTGCATACGGGTGCTGTCCACGCCATCTAATTTCATGCGAATCTGTTTGACCTGCAACATAATCTGAACAACATCTTCGCGCACACCGGAAACGTCTGTAAACTCATGTAATACATCAGCAATCCTCATAGAGATTACAGCGACACCGGGTAAAGAGGACAAAAGAGCGCGCCTCATTGAGTTCCCAATAGTAGCACCATATCCCTGTTCTAAAGGACTGATAATAAATTTACTATAGTTGCGAGATTCTGCTTCTCTCTCAACTTTCGGTATAACCATGTTTGTGATACCTGTCACGGTTCACTCTCCCTATCTAAACAGAAAATTCTGCTCAGATAATCTTCTTCGTTAGCGTGAGTAATACTCAACAATAAGTTGTTCGTTTAAGCTACCGTCAATTTCAGTTCGCTCAGGCAAACGACCTACCTTCCCTGCTAACGTTTTTGCATCTCGTTCAAGCCATGCGGGAATATTGCGTTTTTCTACAATTTCTCCCAAAGTCTTGAAATAAGTTTTTTTGCGAGAGCCCTCGCGCACAGCAATCTCATCTCCGTCTTTAAGAAGCATAGAGGGAATGTCTGTGCGGCGACCGTTCACGACAAAATGCCCATGAGTTACCATCAAACGAGCTTCCGCTCGACTAGAGGCAAATCCCATGCGGAAAACAACATTGTCAAGACGCGATTCGAGAATTTGAAGCAAATTCAAACCAGTCAGTCCACGGCGTTGCAGAGCAACTTTATAATAACGGCTAAATTGGCGTTCCAAAACACCATAAACACGACGAGCGCGCTGTTTAGCTCGCAATTGCTTACCGTAATCCGACTCACGTTTTTTGCGACGGCTCATATTCCGACCATGCTGACCGGGAGCGTAATCACGTTTATCAAACGAACATTTCGGGGAGAAGCAACGCTCTCCTTTTAGAAATAGCTTTTCGCCTTCACGCCGACATAATTTACATACCGGACCTATATATTTCGCCATACTATTCTTTCCTTATTTTCACTAAACGCGGCGTTTCTTGGGGGGACGGCAACCGTTATGCGGAATCGGAGTAATATCTGCAATAGAGCGTACTTTGATTCCCAATGCCTGAATGGCACGGATTGCGTTTTCACGACCAGGACCAGGACCTTTGATAAAAATATCAACTTCCTGAATGCCCAATTGCTGGGCGGCTTTTCCTGCTTGTTCAGCCGCTAAACGTGCCGCAAAAGGGGTGCTTTTACGGGAACCTTTAAACCCAACAGAGCCTGCGCTTCCCCATGCAACAGTATTGCCTTGCAAATCTGTTACCGTGATAATTGTATTATTGAAAGAAGCCATTACATGAACTTGTCCTTTGGACAAAGTACGTTTTGTCTTCTTTCCGCCACGGCGTTTTTGTGTTTTTTTTGCTTTAGCCATAATTCCTCGCTAAATTATTTAGATGCGCCACGACGACGACCACGACCGGCAACCGTCTTTTTAGGACCTTTGCGGGTGCGAGCGTTTGTACGCGTGCGTTGCCCACGGACAGGTAGTCCGCGACGATGACGGAGACCGCGATAACAACCAATCTCAATCAACCGTTTGATATTCATCTGCTTTTCGCGCCGAAGATCACCTTCAAGCTTGTAATTCTTATTGATGAACTCACGTAACAAAGCCAAATCGCCTTCAGATAAATCTTGAATGCGCTGGTCAGGGCTCACATTCGTCGCGGCCAAGATATTTCTTGCACGCGTCCGCCCGATCCCATAAATATAGGTCAAGCCAATTTCTACCCGCTTATTACGCGGAAGATCAACACCTTCGATTCTTGCCATAATTTTTTCTAACCTTGTCGTTGTTTATGTTTAGGATTTTCGCAAATAACGTACAATTTGCCTTTGCGTCGAACAATTTTACATTTCGCACAACGTTTGCGAACAGATGGTGACACTTTCATAATAACATCTCCTACTTTAGAACTGGCACATCAACCAGCCAAAACACTGCATTATACTCGCTGATTTCTGTTCCGTCTAGTATCTAACTTTTTATTTCACAGTTTTTTGCCTTTGGTCAAAGGACAGTCAGGATTAGAGGTTCTCCTTCGGTTACGGCAATTGTATGTTCATGGTGTGCCGTCAATGACCTATCAGCAGAAATTACTGTCCATTGGTCAGCAAGAACCTTAGTTCGTGCTGTGCCAACAAGTACCATCGGTTCGAGGGCGATAGTAACCCCGGGACGAAGCAACAAACCGCGCCCGGCAGTGCCGTAATTTGGCACTTGCGGAGCCTCGTGCATTTTTCGTCCCACACCGTGGCCTGTGTATTCCCTTGTAAGGTAAAAGCCACGACTTTCAACATATTTTTGAATTGCGGCAGAAACATCACCGGTTCTGTTGCCGGAGCGCATCTTATCAATGCCTGCCATCAGCGCGCCTTCGGTCACATCAACCAGGTTCTGCGCTTTTTTTGGGAGCCGTCCAACGCCGGTTGAAAAAGCAGAATCGGCGACAAATCCGCCGAAAAACGTACCGCAATCAATAGAAACTACGTCTCCGTCTTTCAACCTTCTCTTAGCACTTGGTATCCCATGTACCAACTCTTCGTTAATGCACACCGTAATAGATGCGGGAAAGGGGTAAGGTCCGGGATAGTTTTTAAAGGGCGATGTTGCGTTGTGTTTCCTTAGCACTTCCTCAGCAGCCGCGTTGAGGTCAGCGGTGGTCACACCCGGTTTCAACATCTCTCGCACAGTTGCATGAACTGTGGCATTAATACGTCCTGCTTCTCTCATTATTTCGATTTCCGCAGAATTTTTAATATGTATTTTTCGTTTTTCCCAACTCATAATTACCTTTTTACCGCGGCGAGCAAATCCTTTGCTATATCATCTATGGGCTGTTCACCTTCTATTTCTACCAATTTACCTTCTTTTCGATAATACTCAATTAATGGCGAAGTTTGTTTTAGGTAAATTTGAATTCTTTTTTCAACCGTTTCAACTTTATCATCATCACGCTGATATAACTCAGAACCATCAATATCGCATATACCTTCTTTTTTCGGCGGTTTGAACAGCCGGTGGAAGGTATGTCCATACTTTCGACAGGTAAATCGCCCCGAAAGACGCTCGATGAGTATTTTCTTAGATACCTTGATATAAGGTACTACATCAATTTCTGATCCCATCTCGTTAAGCATCGTTTTGGTTGCTTTCGCTTGGGGTATGGTTCTCGGAAAGCCATCTAAAATGGCACCTAACTCACAATCCGGTTGAGAAAGACGCTCTTTTACCATTTTAATCGTTACGTCATCCGGCACCAGTTCCCCTTTTTCCATGAAACTTTGTGCCAAAAAACCTAACTCTGTTTTGTTTCTAATGTGCCCGCGAAAAAGATCGCCGGATGAGATGTGCATCAAACCCAGACGCTCCGTTAATATATCCGCTTGAGTGCCTTTTCCAACTCCCGGAGCACCGAGCAAAATGATATATACTGCCATAAAATCAGACTCCTACATCAAGACATAAAAGGTGATTGCGGGATTCGCCCCGCATCGCGCGTGATTTGGGCTTAAGTGCCTTTGCCCAACATATTTCTGACGCAAGCAGTTTATGTTCACGCCAAAAATAGGCTTGGGAGCAGACCTCAAGTTATGGTCGCGCGCGGTGCGGTCTTCATCCGATATATTATTTCACAAGGATCGAATCTTGATATCCGTGTAATTTGAGTTCGGCGTCTATATTCTGGAAAACATCTCGAACAACGCCAACGACAATGAGCAATCCGGCAGAGGAAACAAGCATTAAGCCTGCCCCTTGCGAGGAAATTGGCATAATGAATTGCATCAGGTATGGTAAGACCGCGACAAAACCAAGAAATAATGCGCCGGGTAAGGTGATACGGCGTTGAACTTTGGTAAGGTAGCGTTGCGTGGGGGCTCCCCGACTGACACCGGGGATTTGTGCGCCCATGCGCTTTAGGTTTTCACCGTAATTTTGTTGGGCAAATAAAACGTCCGTGTAGAAGAAGGTGAAAACTACAACCATGATGAAATAAATAGACCAGTAGGTTCCGCCAGTTCCGTTGAATGTGTTTTGCGTAGCTAAGGCAAAATTTGCTACCCATTCTGTTTCTGATCCGACAAAATAACTAGAAACAATAGCTGGGAATTGCAAAATCGCACTGGCAAAAATAAGCGGGATCATGCCTGCCATGTTGACTTTTAGAGGCAATGTTCCTTTGACAGGCATAGACATACGGTTTCCCATTCTCCGTCCAGGATACATAACGGGGACGTTGCGTTGTCCTTCTTGTACAAAGACAACTGCGTAAATGGTTAGCACCAAAACAACCAGCGTCATGGCTAATAATATCCAACGATTCTGCTCATCACTCATCATTCGAGCGAGGTTGTTGGGCATACTAACTACGATGCCTGCAAAGATGATGAGAGAAAGACCTTGTTTTCGCATTCCGTACTCAGAAATCAATTCTCCGAGCCAGATTGCAAACATGGTGCCACCTGTCATTGCAAAGAGGACTGTTAAAGAGGGAAGGAGCAGGTCGCCCGTGAAACCAAAGGGAACGACTTGAGCCAAGCCTCTTTGCGTAGCAAATGAATTGAAGATATTAACTTGACCTATTGCTGAAAGCATAGCCATAGGAACGGCTAAGATATAAGTCCATTTCTCCATCCATTTTTGCCCTTCGCGTGGGTCATCTTCCATGCGTTTTTGTAATGCAGGAATGATAGGCGTAAGCAATTGCAAGATAATTTGCGCGGTAATATAGGGGTAAACGCCCATTGACAGGAGGGAGAATTGCGAGACGGTACCGCCTGACAAAAGATCGAGGAAACCTAAAATGCTTCCTCCTGCACCACTAGAACGAAATGCTTCCAGCGCAGTAAAATCTACACCGGGAACGGGGACGTTGGCGGCTACTCGATAGAGAGCCAAGAAACCCAGCGTATAAAGTAATTTACGCCGAATATCTGCAGATGTCCATAAATAACGCCAACCAGAAATTTTTGACTTCATAAAGAAAGTCTCCTGACCTACGACAAGTTAGCTAATCAACTCCACAGTACCGCCAGCGGCTTCAATTTTTTCTTGTGCGCCTTTGCTTACACGGTGAACCCGTACTTTGAGGGCGGTGTTTATTTCACCACGCCCTAACAGTACAATGGGATTACGAGTATCCCGCAGAAGCCGAGCATTGTGCAGACTTTCCGGGGTCACTTCGGCATCGGCATTAAATTCTACCAATTGGTCGAGGTTGATTTCGTTATATTTGATTCGGTTTCGGACGTGCATGCCTTTACCGCGCATAAACGGTAATCGGCGGAAGAAGGGTAGATTACCGCCTTGACGGTATAACTTGCCTCCACTTCCTGTGCGTGATTTTTGCCCTTTATAACCGCGACCGGCTGTTTTGCCTTGTCCGGCGGCTATACCGCGTCCAACACGTTTTCTGTTTTTCTTTGCGCCGGGGTTCGGTGCAAGTTCATGTAATTTCATATCAAAATCCTACTCTTCTACTTTGATGAGGTGGCTAACTTTGAAGAGCATGCCACGCAAAGCAGGGTTATCTACATGCTCCACTGTGTGGTTCATGCGGCGTAATCCTAATGCGCGAACTGTGGCTTTTTGCCGTTTGCTATATCCAATCGGGCTTTTTACCAAAGTAACGCGTAATTTTTTCTCAGCAGTTTTCTTTGCCATGATTAATTATCTCCGTTCCCAAAATGGAATTAGCTCTTTGATGTCTTTTCCACGTCGAGCGGCTTCTTCAGCTGGTGATTTCAGTTGTTCTAAGGCGTCAAATGTCGCTTTGACAACATTAAGAACATTATTGCTACCTAAAGATTTGGTTAAAATATCTTTAACACCGGCGGCTTCCAAAACTGCACGAACACCACCTGCCGCAATAACACCTGTTCCGGGGGATGCCGGTTTCAAAAGAACTTTCGCACCTGAAACGCGACCGATAGTCTTATGAGCAATAGTCGTATCAGATAGGTTTACAAAATGAAGGTCTCTGCGTGCTCGTTCGGAGGCTTTACGAATGGCATCGGGTACGGTATTGGCTTTGCCAATTCCCATGCCGATTTTTCCTTTTCCGTCTCCGACTACGATAGTTGCACGAAATCGAAAGCGGCGTCCGCCTTTGACCACTTTTGCTACACGGGCGATCTCTATCATGCGTTCGTCAAGATCGTCTTTCTCAAACTTCTGTTTCTTGTTGAATTTTGCCATAGTATTCTCCACTCAGTCCTAGAACTGTAAGCCACCTTCGCGCGCGGCATCTGCCAGAGCTTTCACTCGCCCTGTATAGCGGAAACCACCTCGATCAAAAACGATACTGGTAACACCTGCTTTTTTCGCGCGTTCAGCGATAGCTTCACCAACCAAGCGGGCTTGCTCCGTTTTTTTCAAATCTTTCATTTTTTTCCGCAGTTCTTGATCAATGCTAGAAGCGGATGCAAGAGTTTTGCCTGCCTCGTCATCAATTATTTGAGCATATATTTCTGAAAGGCTTCGAAAAACACTCAGTCTCGGACGTACGGGGGTGCCAGAAATATGTTTGCGCACGCGAGCATGACGTCTGATACGCGCTGCGGCACGATTTTTAACAGCCATAATTACATCATTCCTTTCCCGGCTTTGCCAGCCTTGCGGCGGACATATTCACCAAGATAACGGATTCCTTTACCATGATAGGGCTCAGGTGGGCGAACTTTACGGATTTCGGAAGCGACTTTGCCAACCGCTTCCTTGTCTATGCCCATAACCTTAATTTGTTTGGTTTTAGAATCTGCTTCGAAGCTAATGCCATCTACCGGCTCAATTTCAACCGGATGTGAATAGCCTACATTCAAAACAAGGTTCTTGCCTTTTACTTCAGCACGATAGCCAACACCTTGAATTTCAAGAGTTTTCTCGAAACCTGTGCTGACGCCCTGTACCATATTTGCAATTAGTGCACGCGTCGTTCCGTGAAGAGCGCGCTCTGTCGGATGGTTAGATTTACGTTTAACAGTAACCTGCCCATCTTCTAGTGCAATCTCCATCAAATGTGAAAACTGACGTTGCATCTCACCTTTTTTGCCTTTTATTTTCACAAAAGACCCTTTAATATTAACCTGTACATCCGCTGGGATGTCTACAGGTAAACGTCCAATACGAGACATTATTTATAACCTCCGGTTACCAAACTTTACAGAGGAGTTCGCCACCAACACCTAAAGAACGAGCTTTTTGTCCTGTCATTACTCCTTTAGGAGTAGACAAAATTGCAACACCTATACCGGAGAGAACCCAAGGGATATCTCTCTTTTTAGTATAGATGCGGCGTCCAGGACGGCTCACTCTTTCCAAACCGGTTAAAACCGATTGGCGTTCGCGACGCTTACCTACATATTTTATCCGTACACGTAGCACAGGCTGGTTCGGTCGTTCCCCGTCAACGACTTCAACCTTTTCCAAGTAGCCTTCATCCTTGAGGATGTTGGCAATTCCTACTTTCATCTTAGAGCTAGGCATAGCGACGGTTGCTTGACCAATCATGACCGCGTTACGAATGCGGGTCAACATATCTGCAATGGGATCAGAAACACTCATTTTTTCACCTCTACCCAACTACCAAGAAGCTTTAGTTACGCCAGGAATCTTTCCTTCTAACGCTAACTCACGAAAACAAATTCGACATAAGCCAAAGCGGCGAATATAGCCACGAGGGCGTCCACAACGCTGGCAACGATTACGAACACGGGTTGGGTATTTGCGTCGCATCTCGCGATACTGCATACATTTTTTTGCCATAATTATGCTTCCTTTTTGAAGGGCATTCCAAGCAAGGTCAATAAAGAGCGTGCTTGGTCATCATTTTGTGCGGTAGTGACGATGGTAATTTCCATGCCGCGCATTTTGTCTATTTTGTCATAGTCAATTTCGGGCCAAATTAATTGATCTCTAAGACCCAAAGTGTAATTGCCTCGTCCATCAAAGGAGTTGGGCGAAATACCGCGAAAATCACGAACACGCGGAAGGGCTACATTGATTAAACGATCTGCAAAAGCCCACATTTTCTCGCCGCGCAAAGTCACTTTTGCGCCAATTACGATACCTTCCCGCAATTTGAAATTTGCGATATTTTTACGTGATTTGGTCAACACCGGTTTTTGTCCGGTGATGATGGAAATATCTCCAACGGCGGCTTCGATAACTTTAGGGTTTTCTTTCGCCTCGCCAAGACCAACATTCACGACTATTTTTTCAAGGCGCGGCACTTGCATCACGCTCGTATAGCCAAATTCTTTTGTCAACGAGGGTACCGCTTCTTCGTGATAAAACTCTTTCATTTTATTCATAATCAATACCCTATTCAATAATTGCGTTACATTTTTTGCAAACACGGTGTGCGCCATCTTCATCACGTTGTACCGCGATGCGGGTAGCTTGATCGCATTTGGGGCAAACCAACATCACATTAGAAATGTGCATGGGTCCCTCAAATTTAATCATGCCGGGGTTAATGGTGCGCCCTTGAGTTTGCACTTGTGCTTGGTGTTTTGTGCGTAAGTTCATACCTTGCACAACAACACGGCTCGTTTTGGGGATGACGTTAATCACCTCGCCACGTCTTCCTTTATCTTCAAAGCGACCGCTAATAATTTCTACGGTATCGCCTTTGCGGATTTTATTTCTCATTATTTTGCTCCTAAAATCCTACAGTGCTTCTGGGGCTAAGGAGACAATTTTGGTATACCCATGTTCGCGTAATTCACGAGCTACAGGTCCAAAAATACGACTCCCTTTGGGGTTTTTGCTATCGCCATCCAAAATCACTGCAGCATTATCGTCAAAACGAATTCGAGACCCATCTTCACGGCGCCACTCTTTAGATGTACGCACAACTACCGCCTTCACAATTTCACTCTTTTTTACAGAGCCTTGAGGTGAAGCAACCTTAACGGTGGCAACTACAACATCACCAATGCCACCATATTTAACAACCGATCCGCCCATTACGTTGATTACTAAAATCTCACGCGCGCCGGTGTTATCTGCAATTTTCAAACGTGATTCAGTTTGTATCATCGCTTAATTCTCCTACACCTGCATCAGCAGTACGCTTTTCACGTTTAATAATTTCTTCCACAACCCAACGTTTAGTTTTAGATAGCGGGCGGCTTTCTACAATGCGAACTTCATCACCGATATTGCACGCTAACTCATCATGTGCCTTAACGCGTTTGCTACTATGAACAACTTTACGATATAGAGGATGTCTATAGGTTCGCGTAATTTCAACCACAACGGTCTTCATCATTTTGTCGCTGGTCACAAAACCAATCATTCGCCGACGTCCGTTCATGCTTCACCTTCCAGTTCAGCCTCGGCTTCGAGCTCCTTAATGATGGTGCTCATTCGAGCAATATCACGGCGCACGAAACGCACTTGGCTGGTATCCGTTAATTGACCTGTTACCTGCTGAAAACGGAATTTCATCAACTCTTCACGAGCATCCAGTAACTTCTCTTCAATCTCGCCAACAGACAATTGGCGCAATTCATTCGCTTTCATGTCTATTCATCTCCTATATTATTAGAAACAATTTTGGTTTTGATTGATAGCTTATACTGCGCCAACTTTAAAGCTTTTATAGCCACATCATCTGGGAGACCACCAATTTCAAACATGATGCGACCGGGTTTCACAACCGCAACGTAATACTCCACAGATCCTTTACCTTTACCCATACGGGATTCAGCGGCACGTTTTGTATAAGGTTTATCGGGGAAAATACGAATCCAAACCTTACCACGGCGCTTCATAGAGCGCACAATTGCACGACGAGCGGCTTCAATTTGCCGGGCTGAAATCCACCCCGGCTCCAAAGCCTGAATGCCATAATCGCCAAAATTGACCTCGGCACCGCGCAGTGCTTTACCACGCATTCGTCCACGCATTTGTTTACGCCACTTAAATCGTTTTGGCATCAACATAACAATAACCTCTTTCCTTAGAGAACCTGAGCAAAACAGCCTACTTACTAACGTAGACGCCCTTAGTAGCTTCAGCCTTCTCTTCTACTTGCGGCAATTTTTCGCCTTTATAAACCCAAACTTTAACACCAACCGTTCCATAAGCAGTAACGGCTCTTGTCACTGAAAAATCAATATCAGCTCTTAAGGTTTGCAGGGGAACGCGCCCATCACGCATCCACACACGCCGCGCCATTTCAGCCCCGCTCAAACGACCTGAAACTTCGATTTTCACACCCTCAGCACCTTGACGCATCGCATTTTGCATCGCACGTTGCATAGCGCGGCGATAAGCAATACGGCGTGTCAACTGATCTGCGATATTGACAGCAATCAAATGTGCATCAGTATCGGGCGAACTGATTTCTTTTACATCTAAATCGACTTTTTGCCCAACCAACTCTTCTAAGGCAGAGCGAATTTTCTTTACACTTTCGCCTTTGCGCCCAATCAAAACACCCGGTTTGGCTGTATGTACAGAGACCTTAATTTTGCCGGGAAAACGTTCAATTTCAATATTCGAAACGCCAGCGCGCTGGGTTAGCACAGATTCTGCCAACTGCTTGCGTAGCTCTGTAACTTTTCTAAATGTTGGCGAGCCGCCTTTTGCCGCAACACCGGTCAATAAGCTACGAATAGCAATATCTTGTTGCAATAAATCACGATATTGTGTACCTTTCGAA
>CAZERH010000014.1:13244-14993 GCA_964515535.1 uncultured Anaerolineaceae bacterium | reverse complement strand
AGAAAAAACTCTGTGGTCTCTGTGAACTTCGCGTAGCACCCCACATGTATTTGTGAGGCTGTGGTAAAAAATGCCCTGAAATTAGTTTTGTCAGTCAATCAGGGTGATTTTGACGAAATAATGCACGCCCAAAGTTTAAAAAAGTAAAGAGGAAAACTATGAATACAAGAAAAACACTCCCCATCTTAATCATCATTCTCGTCCTTGCGCTTAGCGCGTGCGGCGCAGATGCCCCCGCCACACCTGAGCCGATTGAAACGGTGGATATAAACTCGGTGATTGCCGAGGGGCATATTCTCCCCGCACAGGATGTGCGGCTCAATTTTTCAGTACGCGGCAAAGTAGCGGAGATTTTGGTCGAAGAGGGAGAAATGGTAACAAAAGATCAAACCATCATCCGCTTAGCCGATTCTGAACAAGCAGAAGCCACATTGCGCGCCGCTGAGCTTGAATTAATTACCGCTCAAGATGCTTACGATGATTTTCTCCGCAATGGCTCGCTCTCAGAGGCGGAGGCGTGGCAAACTTATCTCAACAGCCAAATCGTCCGTGCCGAAGCTGAGCGTGAATGGGAAAAAGTAGACGAAGATAAACTTCAAGACAATATCGAAGATGCCGAATCCGATTTGCGCGATCTCCAAGAAGATTTAGAAGATGCGCAGGATGATTTTGACAAATATGCCGATTTAGACGAAGACAACACCAAACGCAAAGACGCCAAAACCACCTTGGAAGATGTCCAAGACGACGTAAATGAAGCCATGCGCAAATTGGAAGAAGCGATTCGTGAACTGGATGCCCCTAGAGCAACACTAGATTCAGCTCTTGGCGTAGAAGCGGAAGCAAAATACATCTACGAAACACGCGTGGATGGTGGGCTTGCTACTGACCAAAAAATATTTCTTGAAAACAGATTATCAACTGCCAATGCCCAAGTCTCTGCCGCCCAAAACATGCTCGAGAACTACGAATTAAAAGCCCCCTTTGCGGGAACAGTCACCGATATAAATCTGGAGATCGGTCAACTGGCGGGACCCGAAATGTGGGCTGTCCAACTTGCCGACCTGAGCGAATTCCACGTAGAAACCAGCGACCTAACTGAATTGGAAGTCGTCAAAATCAGCAAAGGGCAATATGTAGAAATCAAGCCGGACGCGCTCCCGAACGCGGTACTAACTGGAAGCGTTGAGCGCATAGCACAATCCTTCGAAACCCAAGCGGGTGATATTGTTTACACCGTTGAAATTGACTTAACCGACACCGACCCCAGTCTGATATGGGGCATGACGGTGGAAGTCACGTTTTTAGCGGAGTAGGAATCTCAAAAAGCAAAAACCCCTGCTGTTTTATAGCAGGGTTTTTTTTATTTAAATGATATTACGCAGAAAAGGTTTCGCCGAAAATGCACTAGTCCATCATCAAACGCGCCGCGCGCCGCCCAATCTCTACCGCAAAATTTGTACCCCGATCCCAGGGGTAGACTTGGCTCATGCTGGCAAAATAGATTCCCTCCAGCGGCGTCTTTATAGCCGGGATGTTTTGCGAATGATTCAATTGAGGAATCGGTTGAGCATAATCGGCTTTATAAAGCCAAACTTTTCGCACCCAATCGCGTTTGAAATTGGGATTAATCCGCGCGAAGCTCTCCGCGAATTTATCCATTAACTCTTCGGCGGTCATATCGAAATACTCATGCCCCACTTCAACATAATCTCCGCCGTAAACGATATGCTCCCCGCCAAAATGCTC
>CAZERH010000014.1:7947-13144 GCA_964515535.1 uncultured Anaerolineaceae bacterium | reverse complement strand
GCCTGAAAACCGCCCTCAAATGTGCCCAGTTTTGTCGTACGAGCATGGATGCGCGCCCAAAACCACGACATGGGGACTTCCTTATAGTATTTGCCAAATTTACCAATCAGCATAGGCTCCCACATCTGTTCGTAGACTTGCGCGCCTGCCCATTTACGCATCCACGCGTCTACCGTGATTTGTTCGAGACTCTGCCAATTTTTGGTCAAACGTAAATAAACGCCGACCAAGCCAAATCTAAGTTTGTTCACGCCCCATCCTAGTCCCGGAAAAAGGAGGGCTTCTTTAATCGAATCGAAAGGATACCATTTTTCATTATGCAATAAAACAGTGTAGGGACGCGGAAAAATGACTTTGTCGCTCAATCCCAACTCTTCGATAATGCCGAGCATGTGCTTGTCGCTGGCGAACCAATGGTGATAAAACCGGTCTACGCTCCAATCCCAGTTGGGGTCGCGAAAACCGCGCGCCAATCCGCCCGCCGAATCTTTTGCTTCATAAATGGTGACTTCATGACCGGCTTTCACAAAATCAAATGCGGCAGACATCCCCGCGTAGCCTGCTCCTATAATTGCTATTTTCATAAATTTTCCTTAATTTTCAACCACAGAGATTACAGAGAAAAACTTTAAGATTGAGAGAAAATACTCTGTAAACGCTGTGTTCTTTAGGGCGATTTTTTGTAACTACTCAGCCTTGAAAGAATAGAACGCGAATTCTCGCAAATCCGTGTTCTGTTCTTATCGCACTGAGCTGTTACGATTTTTTACTATTTTTCTTCTTCTACTTCTTCCTTCCAAGAAAAAACTTCTTTCCAAGACATATCTTCTTTTGCTAAATATGTGAAGAAATAATATAAACCGAGCAAGGTAATTGGCAACCAAAGTGCGGCATGCAAAACCAGCGTATAGCCTGCTGATGTGGCACGATCAACGCCATAAGCCGTTAAAACGGCAATACCGGGTGCGTCAAAAGTGCCAACGTAGCCGGGCGCGGAGGGGATGGTAGTTGCCAAGTTCACAATCCCGTTCATCAGCATCAACGCAAAAAAAGAGACATCGAAATCAAAAGCGTGCATCACAAACCAATACTTTCCTGTTTCCAAAAGCCAAATAATTGTCGAAGTAAAAAACACCATCAACACATTTGCCGGTGAACGCAGAGAAATTAGTCCGTCTAAAAATTTATTCATGAAACCGAGCATTTTCCCTTCCAACGAAGAAGGAAGTAGTTTCACGATGACCCAAGTCCCGATTTTTGCTGTGACTTTTGGGAACATCGCCGCCAAGAGAAAAAGGACTAACGCCCCTATAAAAACACTCGTCCCGATAATAGCCACTTGTTGGATATTCCCCACAAAACCGGAATCTCCTGTGAGTTTCGTCAACTCAGATAAATTCAAAAAAATGAATGCCAGCATCACCACACCATCGAAAATCCGCTCCACAATAATGGTCGCCAGCGAGGCAGAGATAGGCACATTTTCTCGCCGCTTCAAAAACACCGCTCGCAAAACTTCCCCAAGTCTTGCCGGAAAGATATTATTGCCCATATAGCCTATTGTTACGATAGGGAACATTTTTTTAGTCGGAATTTCTTTCAAGGGTTTCAGCAGAAAATGCCACCGCCACGAGCGAATCCACACGCCGATAAAGTAGACCGTCACGCCCGGCACCAACCAGATATAATTTGCCTCGGCTATCACATCGCCCACTTCATCCAGTTTTAATCCACGCAATGCCAGCCATAAAAAAAGCGCACTAATTGTCACGCCTAAAATTACAGGTAAATTTTTCTTCAAAATTTTCATAGTTGGCATTTTATCACGGTATAATCTCTCCATGCTAATCAATCAACTTGCCCCCAACTTCAGTTTAAATGATTTGGAGGGATACAAACATCACCTTGCAGATTATCGCGGTGCCATTCTCATCATCAATTTTTGGTCGGCAGAATGTCCCCACGCGGCACGCGTGGATTTGGGCTTGCTCCCGTTGATGAAAGAGTGGGCTGGAGACGTGCATCTTCTGCAAATCGCATCCAATGGTAACGAATCGATTGAGATGCTCAAACGCGTTGCTGGTGAACGCGGTGTAAACCCTATTCTGCACGATATTGATCACAAAGTCGCCGATTTATATGAGGCAACCAATACGCCGCATATTTATATTCTCGATGCAGTTGGTATTCTCCGCTACGAGGGTGCGTACGATAACATCACGTTTCGTCAACGTGAAGCAACGTGGAATTATGTTCAGAAAACAGTTGAAAGTTTATTAAACGGTACGCAAGCTCAAATCACGCACGTCCCGCCTTTTGGATGTACGATTGTGCGGATGGATTAATCTAATCCCCAAAAACACGATAAAATAAACCTATGTCAAAAGCAGAAGAATACGCCGATTTTTTGTCTAATATCCATCTCTTTCAAGATGTTAGCGAAGACCATCTTTTTGATTTTGCAGATTCTTTTTACGAAGAGAATTTTGCGGCAGAAGAGATAATTTTTGCCGAGAACGAAAAAGCGAGTGAGTTCTGCTTGATTTATTCGGGCAAAGTTGAGGTGACGCTTTTAGGAGAATCTGAGAGAAAAACAACCTATGTGCGCGGTGATTATTTGGGCGCAGAGGCACTTATAGCGGGGGAGGATAACACTTTGGTAAAAGCCAAAGATGATGTGATTTTACTCAAACTTCGAGGGGCTTCTTCTGAGCAATTAGCAGAGGCAATCGGGTATTTGCAAGAAAGCCTTGAAGTATCTCGAATTTGTCGGGAGGGAATTAAGGAAACGGATTCCAATTTGCTAAATGAGGGTGAGGTAATTTATTATTTGCAGAGAAAACATGTCTTTTTATTCTGGCGGCGGATGTTTTTTCCGGTGTTTATTAGCATTATAGGGGCTATTTCGTTGGGTGTTTGGTGGATAAGCAATTTGAACATTCTTTGGACAGTGGGTATCCTCTCCTTTATCGCTTCTGTGCTTTTAATTATTTGGCGTTGGTTAGATTGGCGCAATGACTACTATATTATTACCAATCAACGCCTAATTTGGATAGAGAAGATTATCGGCATTTACGACAGTCGTCAGGAATCAAATTTAGGAGAAGTTCTTTCGGTAAGCATAAATACAGATAAAATAGCACAAAGTTTTTTTGACTATGGCACAATTTCCGTTCGGGTTATGGTGGGCGGAATGAGTTTGACACACATGCCTCATCCTCATTACGCAAAATATCTCCTTGATGAATTAGTGTGGCGTACAAAAGAAAAATCGCAACAACAAACAGAAGAGCAAATTAAGCAAGCCATTATTGAAAAACTCAAAAACCCTCATCCCGCGTCTATTAAAAAGCGAAAAGCTCCCCCCAAAGAAAAGCCTCTGCGAGAAAAAATTTTTCCTAAAAAAAGCCGTCATATATTGGAACAACGCTTTGAGCAAAGTGGGGATATTGTTTACCGCAAACATTGGGCTGTTTTGCTCCGTTTGGTCGGAATTCCGATAATTGTCAGTTTATTCTTTATCTCTTTTTTCTCCAGCAATCTTTATCTCATATTTTCAAAGAGCGAAGATGCTTTGTCTATCTCATTGGTTATTTTGGTGGGCATTGCCGCATTAATTTCTATAGGCTCGGCTTTTTATCAATATGCCGATTGGAGCAACGATGTTTTTAAGGTCACAAGAAATAAAATTTTTGATATTGACCGAAAACCCTTTGGTAGCGAGCATAGTCGTTCGGCACTTTTAGAAAACATCGAAAGTTTAGAATACAAACAGGGTGGTCTTTTCGGTCTTTTATTTAATTACGGCACCGTTTATATCCATATTGGCGCAGAGCAGTTTGAATTTGAAGATGTGTGGGACCCCGCCTCCGTGCAACAGGATATTAGTCGCCGTCACATGGAGGATTACCATAAAAAGAATGAGGAGGTCGCCAAAAAAGACCGAAAAGAATGGATAGATTGGCTGGTTACTTATCATCAGGGAGCGGAGGAATTTCAGGAATTAATTGATCAACTCGAAGAAGAAAATGAAAAAGACGATTTAGCCGAAGCAGAAGAAGAATAAAATGAAAAAAAACGCACTGTTTTATATAGGCATTGCCTTTTTTGGCATATCCACCTTTGCCTGTTCTCTTTTCTCACCACCGCCAACAGAAACCCCACTTCCCACCCAAGAAAGTCCACCCACTACAATACCTACACCGACACCAACGAAAACCCCTGTGCCTATACTCCCAATCGGCGTGGTGACAGCGAAAGATGGCGCACTATCTCTATTTGATCGCGAGGGATACACACTGGCGCAGGTAAATACACAGGGACTTTCCTATGCCGATGAGAATAATGTGCATATTGCAGGTGTTTTTTCGCAAGATAGCGCAACTTTTCCCGTGCTGTATTTTTCTTTTGAGCAAAACAATTCCCTACTTTTTAGTAATAACGGGCAAATCGTCACTTTACTCTCGACTCCTAATTTTTCCGGATTGGCGGGTGCGGCGGGTGAGGCGATTATTGTTTACTCAACCACAGAATATCTTAACGACAGTTTAGCGAGCAATTTATATGTGGGGACAATTCAATCTTTGCCTACAGCTGTGTCCGTTTTTAGTGAAAACAATGCAGAAGGATGGGGGCTGGTCACATTAGCGGTGGATGTGGACGCCGGACAACCAACCGGAATCTGGTATAGCAAACGCCCGTGGGGCATCGGCGGGGATATTGTTTTTGAGCCGCGCCGAACTTTGCATCATCTTACTTTGGGGAGTGGACAAAATACCCAAATCCTTGGTGTGGACGCGAATCCCTCCGCAATTTCGGCAAACAGAGAATGGGTGGCATATACAGACGACGGCACGGTAGCAGGCATTGGAACAATGACAATCCGCAATATATCTACCGGAGAAAACTTTAACTATCCACTGCAAACAGCAGTCGATCAACGCGGTGCGGGCGTGGCTACTTTTTCTCCAACGAATCAATATATTGCGTGGATGGAGGGAAGTGGCTGGCAAATGGCAGAAGTGCCAAATTTCCACTCGGTCATACGTATTGGCGATTTGAGTGGAAATGTCATTGCCGAATTTGCAGATACCGCGTTAGTCGCGGCGTCCGGCATGAATTCAGTACAACGCGCTGAACCGGTTGGCTGGTTGGATGAGAATACTTTAGTGGTGATGGTGCGCGGTGAGCATTGGGA
>CAZERH010000014.1:0-7847 GCA_964515535.1 uncultured Anaerolineaceae bacterium | reverse complement strand
TTAAATTAAGCTTGTCCTCTCCAAAAGGAAAATTTACGGCAGTTCGTATAAATATAAAAAGACAGAAGTGCCGCGGACGCGAAAATCATCTTCTTTTTTTGTATTTTTATCTAAGTAGTGCAAGATGAATTCTCTTTCGTTGATGGACGTATCTTCGTAGACGTGGGAAAAAAGAAACCAAACACGCCCGTCTAAAGATTCGATTTCTTGCAGATAATCAGCGGGGTTATCTTGATTTTCGCTTCCTAAGAAATATGCGCTGTCTTCAAGATGATATTTGGGGAGGTAAAAAAGAAAAGCCGGTTCCGCATAATAATATACATAAATCAAATCCCCTTCGCGGAAATTCTCTTTCAGGTATGCCATACTGGGACGAATATGCTCTCGATAAAGCGGTTTTTTCAATTTATTAAAAGATTCGCTAAATGGTGAGTAAAGAATATATAAAGCTAAAAGTAATGTTATGGCAAAAGATAGCTTTTTATCTAGTCCTTTGGTTTTCTTTATTAGAGAATAGAGTGCGTCTATTCCTGCGCCGAGAAGGAGAAGGAAAATGGGGAGAGCAAAGAGAAGCATCCGCTCGGCAAGCGGGTATTTTTGTAGCACCCCAGCCAAAAACACGAATAAAAGCGTCAAAGATAACGCGGAAGCAAAAAGATGCGCGTTCCGCCAAAAGTAAAGCAATCCAGCTAGGCATAAAATCCCAATAAGAAGGGGTAAAGTATCTAAGCCGAGCGGATGTATGAGGATTCCATCCCAGCGAAGAGAGAACCAATGCAAAGTTGGCGGGTAGGGGAGAAATGCTTCTTGCCAAAAGTTGTTTAAAAAATTGCTGGATGATAGGGGGCGTAGATGGAGGAAGTAGAGCAAAATTGCGCTACTTCCGGAGAGGGCAAGATTGAGCAGAGAGGAAAAGAAAGCCTCTTTGTTTTTTTGCCGCGCGTAATGCACTGCCAGCGTAATCCCAACCGCCGCGACAACAAAAACCGCCGAGTGTGAAAACCAAATAAGGACAACACTAAAGAAAGAGAAGATGGCAAATTTTTTCCGTGAAAATTCGCCTGTGAGTTGCCTGTGGAACAAAAAAAGGAGCCATAAGGTAATGAACACGTCTCCCATATATTGCTTTGTTTCGGCTGAGTAATAAACTAAGTGGATATTGCTTGCAAATAGGGCAAGTGTAAATAATGCGCCACCTTTATTCAAATATCGTTTTGCCAAAAATGCCATTAAAAACAAGGATGCCAAACTTGCTAGAAAAGAATATAGGCGAAAAGCATATTCGGAACTCCCCAAAATGAGCGTGATGGCTTTTACAGAAAACAAAAATCCGATTGGTGCGCCTTGCTGATAGGGCAGGGGTTGTTGGGTCAACTCGCCGAAGGATAAATGGAGAATATCGAGGGCGAGCATGGCTTCATCTAACCAAAGAGAACGCCCCGCGAGATAATGACGGGCGCGGAAAACTATCCCTAAAAGAATGAGGAGAGAGAGGGCGAGGGTATATAATTTTTCGGATTTGCTTTTTGATGAAAAGGAAATAATGGGGTTTATGATTTTCATCGCTTTATCCAAATTGCGGTGTCTTTAAGTTGGATTTGAAACTTACCATTTTTCCCCCCTTAACTTTTGGGGAAGTCTAGCAAGATATTCTCTGCCAGCAAACGCGCGTTGACGTTGCGCTTGAGTTGCCATATCCCGTTTTCGGAGGTTTCAAGTAATTTTTTTGCTTGATTGATATTAAGTTGCGCCGATAAAGTATCGATCAATTCGCGTTGATCTATATTGACGATGCTTTCTTGATCGCCTGCGGTTTTTAACATCACATCTCGCCATAATGAGAGCCAGAGGAAAAGCGTTTTTCGGAAATCATCTTTATCTTTGGCAAGTTTTTCGGCATAAGAAAATTTTTCTACACGAGAAGCAGAGAGGAGGATTTTGAACTCTTCTATTTTTTCGCGGCGAAGTTCAAGTTCACTCTCATCTTCGAGCAGAGATAAAGCATATCCCGGTCTGCCCGCCGAGAGACGGGCGAGGAATTTGGCTTTATCTTCAGCAGTGCCTTTTTCGCGGAGATATGTCTCTAATTTGGGCGTTGGGACCGGGCGCAAGCGCAGAACTTCACAGCGCGAAACAATGGTTGGTAAAAGTTGCTCGGTATTATCGGCGGTGAGGAGCAAAATCACTTTGCTGGGAGCTTCCTCGAGGGTTTTTAGCAAGGCGTTTGCTGAACTGGCGTTCGCTTCTTGGAAGCGGAGCAAAAGAATGATTTTATATTTTGCTTGGTAGGGAGAGAGCAAGACACTTTTTCTCAATTCACGAATTTGCTCTACTTTTAACATCCCGCCTTCTTTTTCGGCTTGGATGATGCTGAGGTCGGGGTGTTGCATGGCGGTTATTTGGCGACACTCACGACACTCATTGCAAAATTCTCCGGGGACGGGGGGATGCAAGCAGGTTAAGGCGCGGGCAAATGCCAGAGCCAGAGATCTGCGTCCCACCCCGCGCGAACCGGTGAAGAGATAGGCGTGACGTTGAGTCCCGTTGACGATATGCCGGCGAAGCATGTCCACTCCCCAATCGTGTCCGAGTAAATTCCAATTTTGGGTCATTATCTTTTATTGGCTAATCCATCTCGCATTCGCAAGAAGGATTCGAAGCGTTGCTGATTCAACTCTCCGCTATTGACGGCTTCCAGTACGGCGCATCCCGGCTCGTGGACGTGAGAGCAGTCGTTAAAGCGACATTGCGGGACGAGAACGGCGATTTCGGGGAAGTAGCCATCGAGTTCTTCGGGTTGCGTATCCCAGAGGGCAAGCGATTTCCAGCCGGGGGTATCGGCAACGTATCCGCCACCTTCGAGGGGCAAAAGTTGACGGAAGTTGGTAGTGTGTTTGCCACGATTTAGTGCCTGACTAATTTCTTCGACTGCTAAACCTAAACCCGGTTGCATGGTGTTCATTAGGCTTGATTTTCCTACGCCTGAGGGTCCTGCTAAGGCAGAGAGTTTGCCTTTAAGGGTGTGACGGAAAATATCTATGCCTATATTTTTTTCGGCGGAGGTGTATATAAGGGTGTAACCGATTTTTTTATAGTGTCCAAAGAGTTTTTCGGCTTCTTCTTGACCGAGTAAATCAACTTTGTTGGCAATAATCACCGCGGGGATTTTTTGCTGTTCGGCGATGACGAGAAATCTATCTAACATTCTTAGCCGTGGGGAGGGATTGGTGCAAGCGAAGACAAAAACGGCTTGGTCCGGGTTGGCGAGCAGAATTTGGCGATAGACACCGCGCGGACGAGGGTCCATGCGGATAATAGCACTTTTTCTGGGGAGAACTTCCTCTATCATCCCTGTTCCTTCGGGGAGGAGGCTAATTCGCACTCGGTCGCCGACTGCGAGAATATCGCCTTTGCGCCCGCCTTGCTTTAAGCGTCCGCGTAATTGGCAGGAAACAATCTCCTCTGCCCCCATCCTGAGATTAACATTTCCCTCTGAGGGGGAGACAGAGAGGGGGCTTACATCAAAGAATCCTGATTGTGCTTTTATAACCAGCCCGAGGTGAAATTTCTCACTCATTGTGGACTCTCTGTAGGAATTCCACCAAGCGGCGTGGGCGTTTTAGTGACTCCGTAATTGCTTTCGTACCAGTATAAGGCTTGAGGACTTCCATAATAATAGGATTCAGCAATTCTTCTGAATACCGGAGCGGCGTAATCTGAGCCTTCGCCAGCATGTTCGAGAACGACCGCAATGGCGATATCGGGCAAGCCGGTGTTTTCCTCCGCCATTGTATAGCCTGCAAACCAAGCGTGGGGTAATCCATCTCCTGATTCTGCGGTGCCTGTTTTAGCGGCGGTGGGAATGCTGTAGCCGCGTAAACGATAATTGGCGGTGCCGCGCCGATTTTCGATGACGCTAATCATTGCATCTTGCAAAATTTGTAGATATTCCGGTGTGAGGGGTAAAGTGCCGCGCGCTTCGGGTTTAAAAACGGAAATAGGGCTACCGCTAAGTGGTCGAATTTCTTCGATGAGTTGCGGGCGGTAGAGTGTGCCACCGTTGCCAAGTGCCGCCATAAAGACAGCCACTTGCAGAGGTGTGACGAGTACAGTCCCCTGCCCAATTGCCTGATTAACGGCTTGAATTGCGTCTGTGGGGTTTTCTATTAGTCCTTCTGCTTCGGCTACTTGATCAAGTCCGGTGGCGGAACCAAGTCCAAACGCGCGCGCCATATCTGCAATATCTGTCGTTCTGCCAGAGGTGTATAAATCTAATCCTATATGCCAAAACCACGGGTTACAAGAACGCATCAATGCTTCGGGGAGGGTCAAATCTCCACTGGGCTTGGTGCGACAGGTATATATATCCAGCGCGTTTGCGGGGTCGTTCGCGTAAGAATATCGGATTTCATTTTGACAATGTTCCCAAGTCCAATCGTGGAGAATTCGATCGGGCAATTCGACAAATTCGTAACCACATTCATAGGTGGTGTTTTTGTCATATAAACCGCTGGAAAGTGCGGCAGAGAAGGTGATCACCTTGAAAACCGAGCCGAGCGGATATTGTCCTTGCGTGGCGCGGTTGACAAGTGGCTGTTCGTAATCGTTGAGAATAGCTACTACACCCTGATTATTAACATTATTCGGTTCAAAATAATTGGGGTCAAAACCCGGCGATGATGCCATCGCGAGAATGCGCCCGGTATCGCGCTCAATCACTACCGCCGCACCACTGAAGCCTTTGATTGCATTTTGGGTATATATCTGCAAATCTTTATCCAAAGTCAAATGAAGAGACGATGATGGAGCCGGCTCGCTCTCTGAAAGTAAGGTAACAACTTGCCCATCCGGGTTGATTACATAAAGAGAGCCGCCGTGCGTGCCAGTGAGATAATCTTCGCCCCATTTTTCAAGACCTGCGTAGCCGACGCGTTCATCACCACCATAGCCACGCCGTTGATATTCTTCTAATTCCTCGGAGGAAATCGTAATTAAGTAGCCTACTGTTTGGGGAGCAATTCCTCCCTCAAAATAATAACGTGCCGTATAAGGTGTTGCATAAAGTCCACCCAAGCCCATGCTTAAAATACGCGTAGCCTCATCTGCGGTTGCCTCGCCAACAGGAATATACCAATCTGCGCCCGCGTTAGCATAGCTTGCTCTAATTTCTTCGGTGGTCTTTCCTGTGAGTTTGCTCAATTCGAAGAGCAAAGTTCCTTCACTCTTAATATTAATTTGTCCGGGAATAATACCTAAGGCAACCGCGTCTGCTTGGGCGACAACCGGTTCTTCGTTTCGATCATACATATCGCCGCGCGAAGGGACTTGATAGTCCATTACCAATTTATTCCCGCCAATCAGTTCGGGCATAATCAACCCTTCGTCCCACTGAATATGCCATTGCTCATTCTCGAGAGTCAAATTGGCGACCATATCTCGCGTTAGCTCACCCGCAAGAGCGGTTTTATAGGTCACTTTATATGCCACTTCCGCCGAATAGGGATTCATCAACGATGATAAAATCTCCGTCTCCATTTCGGTCAAACTCATCGCATTGAGTGTGTCTCTGTGCCGCGCGGCAAAATCTTCGCTATTAATGGCATCTTTGCTCAATATGCTTAACATGCTGTACATCGTTGCGTAGTTTTCGACTTTGTAGGCTTCGAGATAGGTGGTCATTGCCGCCCGCGCATCGGGTGGAGAAGAGATTATGGCATCCACGGTGGGTAAAGTAGCTTCTTCCTCTACAAAAGGATTTGAAACTATTCCGCTCTGAGAACATGCGCTTAGCACAAAGGCAAAAGCCAAAAATAAGCTAAAAAGTTGGTAAAATTTGTTTTTCATTATTTTCTTCCGATATGATCTCCACGCAAAATCGCGTTGGAGACCTCACACGTAAAATTCAAAGTAGATTGGCAACGTCGGGGCATTTCTGCATCCACCGGTACACCGGCTTTTCTCAGCATCCGCGCCAAATGGCAAAGTGGCAAGCCCATCACACTCGCGAAGCATCCCGCAAAATTTTCAACAGGATGAAATTCGGGGTGCTGGATGGCGTATCCGCCCGCCTTATCCAGTGGGTCGCCCGTTGCGATATACGCGTGCATTTCAGCATCACTATAATCTCGCATCGGCACATCGCTGATCGATAATTCTGAAAACATTTTCTGGGATGTCTCATCGTAAACCGCTATGGCTGTGTAAACTTGGTGCGTGCGCCCGCGCAGTTGACGTAGCATCGACTCCGCTTCGCGCGCGTCCCGCGGCTTGCCGAGGATTTCATCAACATCTACGACCGCCGTATCCGAACCGATTACAACTCTCCCCCCTCTAACTCCCTCCGTAGGGGGAAGGTCAGGGTGGGGGTGTGCTTTCGCCTCCGCCAGACGTAAAACATAATCGGCGGGTTCCTCATCGGGCAAAAGACTCTCATCCACATCCGCAGACGCGACCTCGAAAGGAATCCCCAGCAGAGAAATCAATTCACGTCTACGCGGCGATTGCGAAGCCAATAATAAGGAAGCGATTTTGCTCATCATGAGGCGGATTCTAACACAAGAGCCGATTCGCGTTGTACAATATGCTTTGTAGTTGTCTAGTTCTTTCATTGGGAGGTTTGCTCGGTTGGTAGTGAATTGCGCCACTTGCAAACTTGCCCGCTTACAAACTTCTATTAAGGAGACTCCCCCGTGCAATTACTCGAAAATCGTATTCTAAAAGAAGGCAAATATCTCGGCAATGGCATCCTAAAAGTGGATGGATTTGTTAATCATCAAGTTGACCCGATGTTGATGGATGAAGCCGGTAAAAAGTTCGCAGAAATTTTCAAAGGTTTTGGCGCAACCAAAATTCTAACTGCTGAAATATCCGGTATCGCACCGGCAGTGATGGCGGGAAAATATATGAATCTCCCTATTGTTTACGCACGCAAACGCAAACCGATTACGATGCCCGACCAAGTTTTTCTGACCCTCGCCCCCTCGCATACCAAAGGGCGCACGGTTGAACTAATTGTCTCCCCCGAATATCTCGCCAACGGCGAAAAAATTCTCATCATTGATGATTTTCTCGCCAGCGGTGCAACCATTCTCGGCTTGGTGCGTCTCGCCGAACTCGCAGGCGGTACGGTGGTCGGCGTGGGTGCCCTCATCGAAAAAGGGTTTGAAGGCGGGCGCGCCGAACTCGAAGGCATGGGCATCCCCGTCAAATCGCTGGCGTGCCTCGCCTCGCTGGACGAAAACGAGATTACCTTTAGCGCGGGGTATTAGTCAGAATCAGGAAGCCAGGAATCAGTACATCAGGAAACGGGTCTACTAATTCCTGATGTACTGATTCCCAACCACATCAACCTTCAACTTTCAACCTTAAACCTCCAATCCCATGAACTCAATTGCCATTCTCGATTTCGGCTCACAATACGCCCAAATTATCGCCCGCCGCGTGCGTGAAAATAATGTTTATTGCGAGCTTTTCCCTCACGATGCCCCCGCCGAAGAAATCCTCGCCATCAACCCGCGGGGATTTATCTTTTCGGGCGGTCCCGCCTCCGTTTACGCGGAGGGCGCGCCCCAAGCTCCCACCTATATTTTGGATTCGGGACTCCCGATTCTCGGCATCTGCTACGGGATGCAAGCCCTCACCCACGCCCTCGGCGGAAGCGTAGACCCCGCGTCCGAACGTGAATTTGGGGTTGCCACCGTACAACTAACATCTCCCAACCCCCTATTCCCCGATTCCCAATTCTCAGCATTAATGTCTCACGGAGATAGGATTACAAAATTGCCTAATGGCTTTATTTCCCTCGCCAAATCGGATAATAGTCCCCACGCCGCGATGGGAGATTTAAC
>CAZERH010000013.1:7015-14996 GCA_964515535.1 uncultured Anaerolineaceae bacterium | reverse complement strand
CGAACCGCAACGCATTTTTTCAAATTCAATGCAGTTCTACCCCCTAATTTTGAGCAACTACGCAAAAATCCCCTGAAGATTTCTCTTCAGGGGATTTTTGGTTGAATTTAGGTTCTTTTAAAATTATTCAGCAGGTACAAAATCTACAACGGGGAGACCTGCTTCTACCCATCCGCCAAATCCGCCTTTGAGGCTGGTGACGTTGGTATACCCTTCGGTGAGGAGCATGGTCATTGCCATTGTGGAGCGATGTCCGCTCCCGCAGTAGACAACTATTTCCGCGTCTTTATCTGCGGGCCACATATCTGAGTTGGCGATAAAACTTTCGAGCGGGACATTGATGAGTTCTTGGTCTACAACCGCGATGACGCCATTTTCTGCCAGTTCTTCGGTGCGGCGAACATCAATGAGAATTAGATCCGAGTTTTCGCCTAAGGCAAGGTTTACATCAGCGGCGGGATTTACGCCCCAATGTATGCCTAAATCTTTAACTGCGATGGTGGCTGTATCTACCGCTGATAAAATGCTTTCGGGAACGGTGACAACATCAAGCACCATTGCTTCGGGAACGCCCTCAGCTACGGGGTTGCCATCTTCTACCCAACCGGCAAAGGTGTATTTGAGCGCACGGACGTTTGTCCAGCCCATACCGTGAAGAGCGGTCATGCCGATGGTGGCACGCCAGCCGGTTCCACAGTAAACAACGATAGGGGTATCAAAAGCAGGTAAAAGGTCGGTGTGTTGCGCTAATTCATTCAAAGGAATATGGAATGCACCTTCAATATGACCTGTTTCTTCCAATTCGGCGGTGCTACGCACATCTAAAATGAAAGGAGGGGTATCTTCAATCATTTCTACCAAAAGCGCATCGGCTTTGATGGTGTTATACGCTTCCATAGTAGAAAGCATGGCTGTATAGTTCTGATCCAACGTGGCAACACCACCAACGGTTGCAAATCCTGCATCTACCCAAGAACCGTAACCACCCTTGAGGCTGGTTACATCTTCGTAGCCATAAGAAAGGAGCATGGTCATTGCCATTGTAGAGCGATGTCCGGTTCCACAATAGACGGTGATGGGGGTATCGGTGGAGGGCCACATATCTTGGCTGGCTACAAAATCTTCTAGGGGGATATTGATATAGTTAGGCGCGTCAATATGTCCTTTTGCCTCAACTTCTTCGGCTTGGCGAACATCAATAACCACCAAATCGTCATTTTCGCCTAAGGCTAAGTTCAAATCTTCGGCGGGGAAAACGCCCCAGTGGATGCCCAAATCTTTTGCGGCGGCGGTTGCGCTACCAACGGCGGTGAGGATATTTTCGGGAACTTCAACAGCGTCTAAAACCATCGCTTCAGGGATTCCTTCGGCAACGGGATTGCCATCGGCTTTCCAATCGGCAAATTTATATTTGAGAGCACGAACATTGGTGAATCCCATGCCATGCAAAGCAGTCATGCCAATGGTGGCGCGCCAGCCGGTTCCGCAATAAACCACAATGGGAGTATCAAGAGCCGGAAGAAGGTTGGTATGGTCGCCCAATTCGTTCAGCGGAATATGCGCCGCGCCTTCAATATGTCCGCTTTCGGTAAGTTCATCGGCACTGCGAACATCAAGGATAAAGGGGGGAGTATCCGCTGTCATTTCTTCGAGGAGCGCATCGGCTTTGATGGTGTTGTAGGCTGTCATTTCAGCGAGCATTGCGCCATACGTATCATCGAGAGATACATCAGCAACTACCGGCTCTTCTTCTACTGCGGGAGCTTCTTCTACCGGAGCTTCCTCAGCAGGTGCTTCGGCTACGGGAGCCTCTTCTACGGGTGCCGGGGAGCAGGCACTTAGGATGACACTAGACACCATTACAAGGGTGAAAAGCAGGGTTAAAATTCGATTCTTCTTCATTTCGTTCTCCTTATAGTTAGAAATTTGTGATGCGACATTCGTGTCGCTTTTGGTGGGCTGGGCGAGATACATCTCGCGTTACGCCCCTTTTTTACGAGGGATGAAGTGCCGCTTCGCGCGTGATATTAAGTTGAGTGCCGCCGGTCAATATCTATGCGGGAGTGGATGTGGTTTTGCTCACGCTACACAAATGCTTGGTTTTGGCTCCCAAGCCCAAAACGAGCGCGAAGCGTTCATCAGCCATAAATCTTTGTGGGAGGATAGGCTACAAAAGTTTTAGAAACTTTTGTAGCCTATCCTCCCCTATATCTTATTTTATTCTTCTCCTTCTATTGCGGGCGGAATTGTATCTACAATCACCGGCGCATTGGCGTTGAGTTCTTCCGGCGCAACTTTATCTGCAGTTAGGAATAATTCAACGTTGCCATGACAGGCGTTACAACTTTCTGCCTGAGGTGTAATGCGTTGGATATTATGCGGGGTCGCATAAGCCCAAGTGGGGAGCGCATCGAAGTTGGGTAATAAATCTTCGCCATAAAAATCGTAGGCATCTTTTGCTACGGGGATATGTCGCAGGGTGACATATTCATAAGGTTTTTGCTCGCTCTGAATGGGGTTTCGTCCAATCATGAAGGTAAGATAATCACCTTCGGTAGTGAAGAAGGGATTGCCGGTCTCTTCGCTGATTTGAACGTGGCACCCATCGCAACTTGTGTAGCTAACCGAGTGACAAACTTGGCAAGAGAGTTGGTCGCCGTGTTGTTGGTGCATTTCAATTTCATCGTTGCCATCTGCCGCGTCCCAGTGACAGGACTCGCAGGTTGGAAATTGCAAATCGTCATCATCGTAGCGGTGGCTGGTGGGGGCATGTTCGGATGCCGGCATTTCTTCATGGCAGTAGGAACAGCCGCTGGTTTGACCGTGCATTTCATGGCTGGTATGGCAATCTACGCATTTCATGCGACCTTGCCTAAAATGAACATCAGCTTTGATATCATCGTGTTTGCCGAGATATTCGTTTCCGACTCTGCTACCGTGACACGCGGTGCAGTTTTTGGTCATCGAAGGTTCTTTTTCAAAAACGTGACCGTTGACAAATCCGCCACCTGTCCAACTGGGTTGGCTAACGTGACAGTCTCCGCAACTGGTGTGACAAGATTGGCAGTGATTGCCAAACATTTCTTCTATTACCGGATGATCTTCGGGGGTGCTACGCGCGTTTAATTGTGTCCAGTAGCCGCTTTGTTTCGCATGAAGGCTATCGGGGAACATATTTGAAATCACAGGGTGGCATTCGCTACAATTACTTCCGGCATCTTCGCTTGGCAACGCTACTAAATCGGTGTGGGCAATTTCTTTATCGGGGTCTTGAATACCTTTATGACATTCGAGACAGGACATTTGCCCGTGTGCAGTTGTCGGGAAAATTTCTGCATCTACTAAAACTTTCTCCCAAGGCTCCAACGGAGCCACATCTCCCCCTCAGCCAGCCCCTTCGTTTTCCGAGACAACTTCTACAACCGGTTTGGCGGTGTTGATGAGAGCTTGTTTGTCGCTATGACAATCGAGGCAGTAATTCTCCTCCACTGTCTCCACAGCGGAAGCAAGTTTCGGAGCAGGAACGGCTTCGTCTGTCGGTTCGGCAGGAACTGCCTCCGGCACAGGAGCCGCGCCTTGGCATCCCGACAATCCCAAGAAAAGCATTGTCAAGATGAGCGTAAAAATGGTGCGGACTTTAGATGTCATTGGTTCTCCTTCAAGATAAAAATTTGGATTAATTATTTTTTTAGGCAAAAGATTATCTTTTCCGATTGTAATAATTTTCACCATTATAATAAGCAAAAGTCATCAAAACAAGTGATAAAGATAATAATTGCTTATAGGTTCTGCTTATGCTATTCTATAAGCAAAACCTATTTTGAACTGACCTTTGGCACTTGATATTGTTATAAATAGTGTGTTATAAAATTTACAGAAGGCTCAATAGGAGAAAATTATGTTAGACGCTCATCAGTTAAATATCTTTATCGTTGCCGCTGAAACCTTAAATTTCACCCAAACAGCTCAGCTATTGCACATGTCTCAGCCCAGCGTTAGTCAACACATTAAATCGTTAGAACAACATTTTGATACTTCCCTTTTCATACGCATAGGGCGACAATTGCAACTTTCGGATGCGGGAGAAGCGTTGCTTCCTTTGGCGCATGATATGGTGCAACAATCGGTGCATATAGAGGAGGAGATGGCTTCTCTACAAGGGGAGGTTTTCGGGCATTTAAATGTGGGATGTAGCACAACCCCCGGAAAATATGTTCTCCCCCAACTGCTGGCGCGCTTTCATAATCAACACCCGATGGTTAGGGTGACTTGCCAAGTTTCACCGCAAGCAAAATCCATAGAAATGCTCTGCGATGGACGCGTCCATTTTGCACTATCCAGCCACAGTCATCGCCAAAGTTGCGCAAATGCTGAGTTTCACCTTTTCATGCAAGACCCCGTGGTGCTAATTGCCCCTCTTGAACATCCTTGGTCCGCACGCGGCACTATTGATTATGAAGAATTGCCCGATGCTGATTTTATTTTGCGAGAAGAAGAATCCGGCACCTTTGCAACCGTGAGAGAAGCCCTCGACGCAATAAATTTCCCCATGCACAAGCTGAAGACCTTGCTCACTTTAGGGAATTCCGAGGCAATTGCCCTTGCCGTTCAAGAGGGGTTGGGTGTTGGCTTTGTTTCTAATACCGTTGTGACAGGAATGCGTCAGCCGGATATTGGTGTAATCAACGTGCGCGGCTTGAACATTTGCCGTGATATTTACATCGGACAGCACGTGGGTAGACCTGCTACCGCCGCTCAAGCCGCCTTCTGGAAAATGATCCAGAATCTGCAACCGAACGACATCTGCGGACCCGGCGCAGGCACATTGATTTTCGAAAAATAATCTAGCTAACACTTTGGGAAAACTCGCCCAAAAACCTTACTTAATCAACCAACATAAGTTACATTACATATAACTTTATATTACATAGTTCACTACATAAGGGATATGCAAGATATTAGTATTATGAGTATTAGATTAAAAAATCTATATTTTTTATTTTAAAGAGGAGATATACCAAATGCCCCATAAAAAGAACTCAACTTGGTTTACGCTTGGGTTAGCAATCGCGGCTATTTTAGTTGTGACCGGTTTGCTAATTAACAGCAATGTATCTGCCCAAGTTCCTACCGCCGAACAAAAAACGGTGGAGCAAGAAGCTCCGATTGTTGATGAAGCCATAGGACATCAACTCGGCGACTCTTCCCCCACTCAAGGCGGCATAGACCATAGCGTTTTTGAAATTTTACAACAAGATTTTGAAACGCCTCAAGACTTAACCAAAGCCTGTTTAAGTTGCCACATCGACTCCGCCGATGAAATTATGCACACAACACATTGGACATGGGAGTACGTTAATGAAGAAACCGGTCAGACTTTAGGCAAAAAAACCGAACTGAATAACTTCTGTATCGGCACAGCTTCAAACGAGCCACGTTGCACAAGTTGCCATGTCGGCTACGGCTGGAAGAATGACGAATTCGATTTCGATGCCCAAGAAAACGTAGACTGTCTTGTCTGCCATGACACCACCGGCACTTACAAAAAACCCGGTCCCGCCGCAGGAATGCCCGCCGGTTATACAGGCAACGAAACTTTTGACGAAAATCCTGTTGACCTTGCCTACGTTGCCCAAAATGTCGGCAAGCCCACCCGTACAAGTTGTTTAAACTGCCACGCTTACGGTGGCGGCGGAGATGCGGTAAAACATGGCGATATTGATAGCTCCCTCAAAGAGCCAAATCACGCGCTTGATGTCCACATGGATGCCGAAGGATTGAACTTTGCTTGTACCGAATGTCACGCCACAGAAGATCACGCAATTAGTGGTAGCCGATACGAACATGATGAAAACGTAAAAAGTTGCGAAGATTGCCACGATGCCGACCCGCACGAAGAAGAACTGCTCAACACCCATGCAGAAACTCTTGCTTGCCAAAGTTGCCATATTCCCGAATTTGCACGCGGCGAAATTCCTACAAAAATGTACTGGGATTGGTCTACTGCCGGTCAATTTGATGCAGACGGGAACAAAATTTCCACCGAAGAATACAACACCCTAAAAGGCAACTTTGTTTGGGGCGAGAATGTTGTCCCCGACTATGTTTGGTCCAACGGCACGGCTGTATACACCCTAGTCGAAGATACCATTGACCCCACTCAAGTCGTCTCTGTAAATCACTTTATGGGCGACATCAACGACCCCAGCGCAAAAATTTGGCCCGTCAAACACTTTACGGGTAAACAAGTCTACGATTCAAGCAATAATACACTAGTCGTTCCCCATCTTTTCGGGAAAGACGATGCCGCCTATTGGAAAACTTTCGACTGGGATGTCTCAATCACCGCCGGCATGAAATATATCGGCGCAGATTACAGTGGAGAATACGACTTCGTAGAAACCGAATTCTTCTGGCCCATCACGCACATGGTTGCACCCGCGGAAAGTGCTGTTCAATGTCAAGAATGCCACGAACCCGAAGGACGCATTGATTTCAAAGCCTTAGGCTATCCTGCCGATCGCGTCGAATACCTAATCTGGGACCCAGCCGGATACCCAGAAACATCTGCATCCGCATTAGACGAGTTAGTATCACGCCCCGTTCAAAGCAACGACTGGCTAAAATGGCTAATTGGCATCATTGCCATCGGCGGTGTTTTTGAAATCGTAGCAACTCGCCACTTGGAGGATTAAAATGACTAAAAATACAAATACTTGCAACACCTGCATCAGCGATATCATTTCCCGCCGAGATTTTCTTAAAGTAGCGGGCGCAGTCGCCGGTGGAATCACAGCCGCAGGTGCTTTAACACAAGTAGGGCTGGCTTCCTCCGGTGAAGGAAACACCCCCCTAGAAGACCAAAAAGCCCTTCTTTATGATGCCACCTACTGCGTAGGTTGCCGAGAATGTGAAATTGCCTGTAAGGAAGACAATAACCTCAAAGAAGAAGACGTAGACGACCTCGCTGGCAACACCTGGACGCTCATCAAACTCTACGAAAGCGAAGATGGCTTAGAATCATCTTTCCGCAAATATCAATGTATGCACTGCGTAGACCCCGCGTGTGTAGCCTCTTGCCCCGTAGGTGCTTTAGAAAAATCTGATGCCGGACCCGTCCTCTATGATTCCATAAAATGTATTGGCTGTCGCTATTGTATGCAGGCTTGCCCCTACGGCGTCCCCGCTTACGATTGGTCAGAACCTTATCCGCTCATTCAAAAATGTGACCTCTGCTACGACCGCTACACAGGTGATACCGCCTGTTCCGCCGCATGTGCGCCCGGGGCTCTCATTTCCGGCACACGCGGTGAACTACTCGCAATCGCCAAAGAGCGCATCCAAGCCAACCCCGGCAAATACTACGAAGATCGCGTTTTCGGCGAACACGATGGGGGTGGCACCTCCGTTCTCATCCTCTCAAGTGTTGCTTTTGAAAAAAACGGTTTACCCCCTCTAACTGAAGAATCGATCCCCGAGAAGGGTCACACAGCTACAAAAGCTGTTCCTTATATCTTCGGCGGTGCCGCCGGTCTCATGGCACTTGCCTATAGAGCAACTATGACTGATGAAGAAAGAGTACAGCTTCAAAAAGAACATAGCAAAGAGGAAGAAGAAGGAGAGACAGCATGACAACCATTACCATCCCGAAAATAAAAAAGGAAATCCCTATATCTATACTTTTTTTAGGTATAGTAGCTCTACTTGGCATCTTCGCCATGGGTACTCGCTGGGTATACGGACTTGGTGCCGTTACCAATCTCTCAGACACACGTCCCTGGGGGCTATGGATTAGCTTCGACCTCGCCGTCATGGCGTTTTCTGGCTCCGCATTCAGCTTGGCGGCTCTAACGCATATGTTCCACCGCTACAAATATCACAATATCGCTCGCGTAGCCTTAATCAGTGGTTTTGTAGGCTATATCTCAGCCGCCGCCGCCCTCACCGTAGAATTAGGCAGACCAGAACGTCTCTGGCACTA
>CAZERH010000013.1:5549-6915 GCA_964515535.1 uncultured Anaerolineaceae bacterium | reverse complement strand
ATCATATTCTTCATTTCTGCCCTAACAGCAGGTTTTGCGATGGCGATAGTAGTAGGCTTATCGGGTATGCGCTTCTTTGATGATTGGCACTTCAAAAAAGGCGTCTTCTCAGGTTTAGGAAGATACCTCCTCATATTCCTCAGCATCACTCTTCTCATCAAATTAGGAGACCTTGCCTACGCAGGTGAACTTGGCTTAATATTTGAAAATAGCAATCAAAGTAAAATGTTCATCATAGAAAATGCAATGTATATTTCACCTATCATCATTTTGCTCATTCCTAAAATCAATAAACGCCGCCCATGGATTTTCAGAGCCGCCATTTTATCAGTTGGTGGGTTAATCATGCACCGCTTCAATGTTAGCTTCATTGGGCTAGCTGGTGCACCATACTACCCAACTTGGCAAGAACTTCTCAGCACAGCCGGATTAGCCTCTATTGGCATCATCCTCTTCTGGCTAATTGCCAGCAATTTCCCTCTGATGGAAGAGTAAAAGAAACCTTAACTTGATAAAGATTATATTCACGCGGTATCCAAACTTTCGGTTATCTATTACAAAACTCCTCTAAAAAAGGCAAAGCGCACTAAATTTTAGAAAACCCTCTCAGATCTCAAAGTCTGAGAGGGTTTTTCTTTTAAGTGGATGAAAAACAGCGCACCGATTTTGTATTGGGCTTGAGTGTTACTGAAAAGCATTTTCCTGACGAGCGGCTTTGGGAAGATTCCCTTCACGCCAGAAAGATGTCAGAGGCAGTAAGCAAGCTCAAATCATGAGTGCTGCACTGCACTATGCCGATTCTAAATGAGATTGTTCTTCATCCAGTACCTCTTCCGTCTCTCTCAAAACAGATTCACGCAATAGCACTTCATCTCTTGAATGATAGTCATCCCAGGGTAGCAGGTGGATGTCGGTAGAGTAACTATATTCGCCGAGGGCAATGCTATCTCTAGCTTTCTGATATTTCTTCTCAGCTATGAATCTTTTAGCGGCGTTTTCATCAGCCACCGCTTCGGCTTTCACCCACAAAGTCATGAAAACCAAGCCCCCAAGGAACCAGACCCATCCGGGCAGAGAGGAAACATAAGCAACCAGCACTACGACATACATGGTTAAAGTAGCACCCCACCATCCATATTTGCGGATATTCTTGAACATGTCTATCTCCTTCTCACTCCCTTTTCAGGTGAGTGAATAATTTATTTGATTATTACTTTCACTCTTAATATAGCAAAAGCAGATATGGGAAGTAAATTCGGAAAACTACCCATTTTTTAAGAGAAAATTAGAAAAAATTATGGGGTGTACGCCCCATACCCAAAAGAAAAACTTCCGATGTTTTTGCGCAACACTCTGAGGGAGTGAA
>CAZERH010000013.1:0-5449 GCA_964515535.1 uncultured Anaerolineaceae bacterium | reverse complement strand
ATCGCATATCGCACCAACTCTGCACGAGAATGTAAGCTCAATTTACGCATGATATTCTCACGATGGCGTGCTACGGTTTTGGGGCTAATGATTAACTCTCTGCCGATAGCTTCGTTACTTTCTCCTTCTGCAAGGTGCATCAACACTTCTTTTTCCCGTACTGTCAAGTTATTCTCTTTCTTTTCCATTTCGGTTGCCGGGTCTCCTCTAAGATAATCTCGTACCAGGAATTTTGCCATTGTTGGGTAGAGATACACTTCGCCATTTGCCGCAGTGCGGATAGCGGTCAGCAACTCTTCCGGAGCGGCTCGCTTGGGAACATACCCCGATGCGCCAGCCTCTAGCATCTTGAAAAAATACTCTTCGTCTTCATGAATAGTCAATGCGATAATCGCCATTTCTGGGAATTTGATTTTTATTATCTGAGTGGTTTTTATCCCCGATTGGTCAGGTAAGCCAATATCCATCAGAATTACATCAGGGCGGAGTTTTTCGGCGGCGGCAATTGCTTCAGCGGATGTTCCCGCTTCGCCGAGAATATCAACATCGCTTTCTGTTGCGAGTAGCATCCGTAACCCAGAGCGGACAACAGTGTGGTCATCTACGAGCAGTAGGCGAATTTTCATAGTGCCTCCTTCATATGTGTAGGGCAATAGGGGATAACAATTTCAAGTACGGCACCTTTGCCCGGCGTAGAATATAGGTAAAATTCTCCATTTAGCAAAGTTGTGCGCTCCTGCATACCAATCAAGCCCCACGATCTTTTTTTTCTATAAAGCTTGGTATCAAATCCACGTCCATTATCTTCTACTGCAATACGAATTTCTTCACTTTCAAAGGTGATTGATATCTGAACATGAGTTGCATTAGCATGTTTTGATACATTGGTGAGTGCCTCCTGTAAAATGCGAAAGATGCTCGTGCCATATTCAGGGCAAATCACTTTTTCCTCTCCTGAAACCTTGATCTCTATATCCAAATCTGTGCGTGTCATTAAATCGCTTGTATACCATCGCAGTGTAGCAAGAAGCCCAAGGTCGTCCAAATGAGATGGACGTAAATTCGAGATAAGGCGTTGGAGTTCTTCCAAAGAGCCAGCTGTGAGTGCTTCGAGATGTCTCAGAGTATTCAAAATTTGACCCTGATCATTGCCATTGCTTAATGATGTAGATATTCCTCGTAATCCCATACCAATGGCTGTAAGCGTTTGTCCTGTTTCATCATGCAGGTCACGAGCAATACGTTGACGTTCGGATTCTTGGGCTTCTACAATCTGTCGAAAAAGCTCCCCTTTTAAAGTTTCTTTCTGTTGCGCCTCCTCAAGGCGGGCTTGCTGTAACTCCTTTATCTTTTCTTCGGATTCAACCTGAAAAGCATGTAAAAAACGAATAATAAAAACAGAAATAACAACAGCCATTAGAGCACGGAATAGTTGAATAGAAAAACCGAAAAATTCTAAAAAGACTTCCTGATTAATAATTGTAGAGGGAGGAAAAAGAGTCTTCCTGACGAAAGTTTGCCCCACAATGGCATAAAAAACAAAAGCTAGAGCCGCCCACAAAGCATCTCGCTCAAAGCGAACCACGCCAGAGTGTCGATAGGCTCGTTGCTGTGCTAATAAACCACAGGCGGCTAGCAATCCTCCTGGAACAGCTAATGTATAGCGCGTCCACACATCTGCAACGTCCCACACTTCTTCGAGAGGGTAGTTATCACGAAAAAATGCCAACCCCAAGATCCAGATAACCAAAAGTCCAATAGGCACCAAAGGAATTATCCGTTTTGAAGTCTCCGAATAAGCCAACAAATAGGTACCAAACAAAATCAAAGAAATAAAGGAAATTGCCAAAAGACCGATGCGTATGTATTCGGGGATGGATGGTTGAGCAAAGCCCAGTTTCTTCTCCATCCCTTCAAGCATTTCTACCCACGCATGGATACCATGCACAATACCAAACCCAGCTAACGGGCGCAAAGCCTTACGCAAGCGCAAATCGGATGCCCGATTTCCTTCCAGCATAACCAGTAACCCCATGCTGAAAAACGCTAACCCGCAGATAAAGCAGATAATGCAAACGAAGGGTAAATTTGTCATCAGGTTGGGTCCCAAGTTATTGCTCAGAATATAGTAAGACTATTTTACAGTCGACTCTAACACTATCATACGGATTTTTTGCCATAACGTATAGTAAGTTTTGTCACAATTCCTAAGGAACACGGAAAAAGCGTCCTTGTTTTAGGCTTGTGTGCCACCAATAAGAAGATGCTCGGCAAAGGGCATGGTGCTTATCCCGCTTACGTCACGAAAATGTCTGGATTCAGCACCCAGTTCAAAACACGCGTGAAGCGGCTTTTTATCCCATCCCAAAGACTTCGAAGGTCTGGTACCTTAAAAATAGCGTCATACTCAAGCTCATCTGTTCAGTACAAGTTTACATGGAAGGCAGTTTTTCTTCCATTATGTTTCTTTATAGTAGATCATAAATAAACCCAATATCATTTGTGACTTATTTCACTACATAAGTCTTTGCAAGAATAGTAAAGTAGAAATGTAATCAAGCAATCTATTGAGAATGCAATATGAACAAATACGAATTTTCAAAATTAGAAGAATTAGCCCGCAAGCAAGCGACATTTTGCAAGGTGTTCGGTAGTACGCGGCGCGTATTGATTATTTGGGTATTGGGCAACGAGGAGAAAGCCGTGACGGAGATTGCTAGATCGGTTGGTTCCTCTATGCAGAGTACCTCGCAACACTTGCGCTTGATGAAAGACAAAGGATTTTTAACCTCCCGCAAAGATGGGCAGGCAGTTCTTTATCGTATCGCTGAAAACGATTTGATGAAAAACTGCACCATTTTGAAACAGAACCCTTTGCCAGAAAATCAAGGGCTTGATGAGAAGCCTCTTGGCTCAAAAAAACATATTTAGATAAGGAGAAATTCGATGACTGACTTAACAACCTTAACCGCAGACAAAACCGTTGACGCTCGCGCAATGTCCTGCCCAGGACCTTTGCTTGAAGCAAAGAAAAGCATTGGCTCTGTACAAATTGGCGAGATACTGGAAATTTGGGCGGGAGACCCCCAAACAAAAAACGATATGCCGCGCTGGTGCAAAAAGGTAGGGCATGAATATCTCGGCGATCTTGTTGCTGATGGCTACGAGAGATTATTCCTTAAACGGCTGAAATAATTATTTGTAATCCGTATTGCGCGATACGCAATACGGATTACACAATCGCACTTAAGGATAACCTTATGGCAGAAGACCCTACAAGACACAGACCCAAAATATTGATTTTGGCGACCATATCAGGAGGCTACGCAGGCGCGGATTCTGTCGGACAGTTACATACCGACTACCCAACCAATACTTATATCTTGCCTGTATTATGCCCCTGTATGTTCCCTGAAGAATTTTATATGCGTTGCTTTATGCAGGGCATTGACGCAATTTTAGTCATGTACAGCGGCACTGACAGCCCCTATAAAGGCGGACCAGAACGAACTGCCGTGCTGGTTAACCAAACTTATCCGCTGATGAAAGAGCGCGGCATCGACACTCGTCGTTTACGATTGGCGGCGATTTGCACCGTTTGCACCAAACCTTTCCTAAAGGAAGTGAAGCAAATGGATACACTCCTCGACGGGATTGGTTATGTCCACGACGAAATAACCAGCCCAGTGGCGGTGCAATGATGGAGAAACTCCTGAACACTCTAAAAGTTGACGCTCTGGTGGTTGGCGGCGGGATTGCGGGGATGCAATCTGCGTTAGATCTTGCAGACCAAGGCTATCAAGTTGCGATGGTGGAGAAAGAAGCCAGCATCGGCGGTAAGATGATCGCCCTGAGCAAAGTTTTCCCCACGCTGGATTGCTGTAGTTGCATCACGACCCCGAAGATGTCTGCTGTAGCGCACCACGAAAATATCCATCTTTTTACTTACTGCGAAGTGCAGTCGGTACAAGAAAATGGCGATGGCTTTAGGACTACTGTTTTACAGAAACCACGCTACCTTGATGCCGATGCTTGTACGGGTTGCCGGATGTGCGAATATGCCTGCCCGATTGACCTTCGCAACCCCTTTGACTTAAATATGGGCGCAACCCGCGCGGTGCGCGTTCCCTTTTCAACGGCTGTACCGCAAATTGCCGTTCTCGATATAGAAAACTGCATTCTCTGCGGTAAATGCGAAAAAGCCTGCCCTGTGGGATGTATAGACTTTAGCCAAGAGCCTAAGCTCTTCATGCTTCAAACAGATACAATTATTCTGGCAACGGGGTTTGAGACCACACCCCGCAACGCCAAGAAAGAATATGGCGCGGGCGAATTGCATAATGTGATTGACGGGCTGATGATGGAACGTCTACTCGCCCCAACGGGACCTTATGGACGCATCCTGCGCCCAGGCGATGGCAAAGAACCCGATTCGATAGCCTACGTGCAATGTGCTGGATCCCGCGACCAAACTTTGGGCGTGGAGTATTGCTCCCGCGTCTGCTGTATGTATGCGATTAAACAGGCGATGCTCATCTCCGGCTCACTACCGCTTGCGGATATCACTATCTACTATATGGACATCCGCGCTTTTGGTAAGGGTTACGAACAATTCTTCCAGACCGCCAAAGCAATGGGCGTGGAATTTGTACGCGGCAAAGTGGCACAAATCACACAAGACGAGCAACAAAACCCGGTTGTAAAACTCGAAGTGATAGACAACGGCTCGACAATAGTTGAGCGAACGCACGATATGATCGTGCTTTCTGTAGGAATGTTACCGAGCTACAACACCATGCCCATTTTCCGCATTCCTGCTGAGGACGATGGCTTTGTTTACGTCCCGGATCCAAATTCCGCTCCTTGCGTGACCAACCGAGAAGGTATTTTTGTAACCGGCACAGCGGCGGGACCAATGGATATTGTAGATAGCATTGTTATGGCGGGGGCAGCAGCAATGGAATCAGCCGCGTATATGACTGAGAAACAGGAGCAAGCCGAAATCCACGTGCAAGCCGAAGAATCAGAAATGGAGGTGGCGCATGTCTGAATCCACCAATCCTAACGAAGAAATCCGCATTGGCGTTTATACCTGTTATTGCGGCGGAAATATCAGCGATGTAGTTGATTGCGAGCATGTTAAAAAAGTGATGGGCGAGATGCCAAATGTGATTATCTCGCGGACAGATATGTCGATGTGCTCCGATGCGGGGCAGGCGATAATCGAAAAAGACATCAAAGAAAAAGGCGTTAACCGCGTCATTGTGGGAGCGTGCGCACCCTCGCTACATGAGCAAACTTTTCGCGGCACGGTGGCTCGCGCCGGACTGAACCCCTATCTTTATCACCACGTTGGTTTGCGCGAACAGGATAGCTGGGTTTCGCATTGTGACTGCGATGGCGCAACCTGCAAAGCCCTAAATCTGATGACAGCGGGCATTGCCAAAAC
>CAZERH010000012.1:0-15120 GCA_964515535.1 uncultured Anaerolineaceae bacterium | reverse complement strand
TTACTTTAGTATATCTTCCATTACTTTAGCCGAAACCGGCGCGTAATGGTCAAATTCCATCGAGAAAACGCCGCGCCCTTTGGTACCGGAACGCAAATCTGTTGCGTAGCCGAACATTTCTCCCAAAGGAACCATAGCATGCACCGCTTGAGCGTTACCGGGGCGCATTTCCATGCCTCCGATATTGCCGCGACGACTATTTAATTGTCCCATAACATCTCCGAGGTATTCTTCGGGGACAACGACTTCGACTTTCATCATTGGCTCAAGCAATACCGGACGACCTTTGCGAACACCTTCTCGAAAAGCCATAGAACCGGCAGTTTTGAATGCCATTTCACTTGAATCGACTTCGTGGAAAGAGCCGTCTATGAGGGTTACTTTCACGTCGGTAACAGGGTATCCCGCTAAAACGCCGCTATCTGCCGCGCCCAACACACCTTTTTTCACAGCGGGGATATATTCTTTAGGAATAGCCCCTCCGTAAATTTCATCTTCAAACTCGATACCACTACCGCGCTTACCGGGTTCCAATTTCAAAATGACGTGCGCATATTGCCCATGACCACCACTTTGTTTAACGTGGCGATAATTTATTTTTTCAACGGTTTTGGTAATTGATTCGTGATAAGCAACACGCGGGCGACCGATATTCGCTTGCACTTTAAATTCACGCATCAAACGGTTTACGAGTACATCAAGGTGTAACTCACCCATCCCTGAGATGATGGTTTGCCCGGTATCTTCGTCCTTACGAACGCGGAAAGTGGGGTCTTCCTCAGAGAGTTTATGCAGTGCTTTTCCCATCTTTTCCTGATCAGCTTGTGTTTTCGGTTCAATAGCCACCGAAATCACAGGGTCAGGGAAAGTGATGTTTTCCAATACAACTTTTTTGTTGTCGCAAAGCGTATCGCCCGTAAAAGTGTTTTTTAGCCCCAAAACTGCCGCAATATCACCGGCGCGCACTTCGGTCACATCTTCGCGGCGATCTGCGTACATGCGTATTAAACGCCCGATGCGTTCACGTTTGCTTTTTGTCGTATTCGTTAGCGATTGCCCTTGCTTCAACACGCCGGAGTACACACGGAAATACGCCAAGCGTCCCACATAGGGGTCTGTCACTATTTTGAAAATCAATGCACTCAGCGGGGCATCATCTTCTGCCGGTAGAGAGATGATTTCTGTTTCATCGTCTGGGGAAACGCCCTCCACAGGAGGAATTTCAGCAGGGGAGGGCAAATAATCAATAATCGCATCCAAGAGCGGCTGAACACCTTTGTTCTTCAACGCCGTCCCACAAAAAGCAGGGGTTGCTTCATTGTTAATGGTCGCTTTGCGAAGTGCGTCTTTAAGTTCTTGGGCACTAATCTCCTCACCCTCGAGAAACTTCATGGTGAGGTCATCATTTAATTCTGCTATTTTTTCGATGAGGATTTCGCGCGCGTTGTCAACTTGCTCGCGCATCTCAGACGGGATTTCGATAAACTCCGGTTTTGCCCCCAGTTTGTCATCGAAAACAATTGCTTTCATTTCAATAAGGTCAACAACGCCTCTAAAATCCGCTTCACTGCCTATTGGCATTTGCACGGGGATTGGGTTAGCCCCCAAACGGCGTTTTACCATCTCAAGGGTGCGATCAAAATCTGCGCCCACACGATCCATTTTATTAATAAAGCAAAGTCTCGGCACGCCATAACGATCTGCTTGCCGCCAAACTGTTTCACTCTGCGGTTCTACGCCTTGCACAGCGTCAAAAATAATGACGCCGCCATCAAGAACACGCAACGAGCGTTGAACTTCCGCTGTAAAATCAATATGACCGGGTGTATCAATGATATTAATTTGATAGCCCTTCCATTCTGCGGAAACAGCCGCCGAAACAATGGTAATCCCCCGCTCGCGCTCTTGGTCCATCCAATCGGTGACGGTAGTACCATCATCCACAGAGCCAATGCGGTGCGTTTTGCCTGTATAAAACAGAATTCTTTCTGTTACTGTTGTTTTACCAGCATCAATATGGGCAATCACACCGATATTACGATACTGCTCCAGAGGATAAGCGCGTGCCATCTTTTATATTACCTACTTATCCTAACGACTGTAATGGGAGAAAGCACGGTTTGCTTCTGCCATTTTATGCGTTTCATCGCGTTTGCGAATTGCCGCGCCAGTCTCATTATATGCGTCCAGTAACTCTGCCGCAAAACTTTCGGGAAATGATTTCCCCTTGCGGGAGCGGGTAGCACCCAAGAGCCAACGAATCGCCAAAGCGAGACGGCGTTCCGGGGTAACTTCCATCGGCACCTGATAAGTTGCACCGCCCACACGACGAGGACGAACCTCAACACGCGGGGAAACTTTGGTAAGTGCAGACTCAAAAACCTCAAGAGGGTCTTTACCGGAGCGTTCACCTATTAAGTCCATTGTGTCATAAACCAGTTTTGTTGCAGTGCTTTTCTTGCCTTTCTTCAAAACATGGTGAATCACCGTTTGTACGCGCAATGAGTTATAGCGCAAATCGGGTGAAATTTTTCTTCGTTCAGCTTTTGATCGTCGCATGACAATACTCCATTAATATAAGGACTACTTCGGTCGCTTAGAACCGTATTTCGAGCGACCTTGCTTACGATCGCCGACACCTGTTGTATCCAAAGAACCACGCACAATATGATAGCGCACACCAGGCAAATCTTTTACTCTGCCGCCGCGCACCAAAACGACTGAATGCTCTTGCAACTGATGCCCTTCGCCAGGGATATAAGCAGTTACTTCAAGACCATTAGTAAGACGAACACGAGCGATTTTACGCAAAGCCGAGTTCGGTTTTTTCGGTGTCATTGTTCGAACAACAGTGCAAACACCTCGTTTTTGCGGCGCGCCTTTAGCTTGCCTAATTCGGCGTTGTTTATCTGAGTTATAGGTGTAGAGCAAAGCCGGAGCCGTGCTTTTCGTTTTCTTGCTTTGACGACCCTTACGGACCAGTTGATTAATTGTGGGCACACTCGCCTCCAAATAGTTCTAGTTCAAATATACTTTTTGCCAACAAACAAGACCATCAAAAAATGCACTGATGGTCTCTTTTTTTATCTACGGACAGAATATCCGTTTTTTACAGGCAACAAAAAGGGATTCTATCATGCACAGCTTACGCCGTCAAGAGATTTTCTTGTCTTATTTTACAAATTGCAAGATGAGAAGCCGCGCAACCGAACTTGACCTCAACTTGAGAGCCTTCGGTCAATATCTTCTTGATGTCGGGGTTCATTTTGCCCATCCCAAGAAAATGCTTAGGCGCGGCACCCCAGACCAAATCGCGTGCGGAGCAGTGCGCTATCCACAGCCTCGGTAAAACTTAATCTACCTTCCAAAAGGTTTGCCGATAGACATTAGACCCGTTCCCAATTTAGGGGGGCGTACCATAGCTTCGTCTTTTCCAAATTTGACAACATCTCCAGATTCGCCGACAGCTTCAACCGACAAACCCAAACTTTGTAGTTCTTTTACCAGCACACGGAAGGATGCCGGTAATCCGGGGTCTTCCATCGGTTCGCCTTTGACAATGGCTTCATAGGCACTAACGCGCCCAACTACGTCATCGGATTTCACGGTCAACATTTCTTGTAGGATATTAGCCGCACCATAAGCCTCTAAAGCCCAAACTTCCATCTCTCCAAAACGCTGTCCGCCAAACTGTGCCTTGCCGCCCAAAGGTTGTTGGGTAACAAGGCTGTAAGGACCCGTTGAACGAGCGTGAACTTTATCTTCAACGAGGTGGTGCAATTTTAGAATGGTCATTACGCCGACTGTGACGGGTTGATCGTAACGTTTTCCTGATTTGCCATCGCGTAGCACCTGTTTTCCCAAAGTCGGGATTGGGATGCCGGTTTTTAGCATAATTTCTTGTGCTTTTTTATCTAAATTAGCATCAGAAATATCGTGCGTGTATTTTTGTGTTTTAAGCCACAGGCGTTTACATATGTTAATTGCATTGTCATCTTGCTCACTTGTTCGATAGAAGTTTTCGACTGTATCGGGCAAGAATATTTTTTCAGGGTCGTAGCCAAGATCACGCAACCACTCATTGGTTGTTGAACGCCGTGCATAAGTTTCGTTTGTTCTGACTTTGAAAACGTCGTAGCCTCGTTCTCCGAGCCAATCTTCGAGATATAATCGCCGTACTTCGTGGTTGTCTTCGATTGTTTCAGGGTCGTATTCGTGTTCGTTCAACCAATCCCAAGCGGTTTCTCCGATTTCTTTCCAAGCTTGGTCAATAAGCCAAGCGCGAGCAAGTTCGGCTTCGATTTCGTATTCCGTTGCCCCGTCAAAAACAGGAACAACTGCGCGATAGCCCATCCGCTTTGCCGCCCATCCCATGTGGACTTCGAGAACTTGCCCGATATTCATACGAGCCGGAACACCAAGCGGATTTAGGATAATATCTACAGGTGTACCGTCTTCGAGGAAGGGCATATCCGCGACAGGAACGATGCGTGAGACCACGCCTTTATTTCCATGTCGTCCAGCCATTTTATCTCCGGCTGTAATTTTGCGGCGTTGGGCAACAGAGACACGCACCATCGTTTCTACGCCGGCTTTGAGGTCGGAGTTTTCGGCACGCGTAAAGATTTTCACGTCTACAACTTTGCCGCGTGCGCCATGTGGCATTCGCAGGGAGGTATCTTTCACATCTCGTGATTTTTCACCAAAGATGGCACGCAACAGTCGTTCTTCCGGCGTGAGTTCTTTTTCACCTTTTGGTGTGATTTTTCCAACCAAAATATCATTGGGCTCAACTTCGGCACCAATGCGGATGATTCCGTTTTCATCAAGGTCTTTTAACGCTTCATCACCAACATTGGGAATATCTCGCGTAATTTCTTCTGCGCCCAGTTTTGTGTCTCTGGCTTCCAACTCGTGTTTTTCAACATGAACGGAGGTAAAGCGGTCATCTTGTACCATGCGCTCTGAGACTAAAATTGCATCTTCAAAATTCCCACCTTCCCAAGAGAGGAAGGCGACTACTGCATTTTGTCCAAGAGCTAGTTCACCGGCGTCTGTGGAGGATGAATCTGCGAGAATTTCGCCCTTGCTTACCACTTGTCCCTTCTTTACGGCGGGACGTTGGTCAACGCAAGTGCTTTGATTAGAACGTTGATATTTCATTAGAGGGTATTCGCGTTTTTCGCCATCATTTTCGCGTATGATGATTTTATTTCCTGTTACAGAAACAATTTCTCCATCACGCGCGGCACGAATAACTTGTCCGGAATCAGATGCGGCACTTTGTTCCATGCCGGTTGAGACCAGAGGGATTTCCGGGCGCAAAAGCGGAACAGCTTGCGCCATCATATTCGCACCCATCAGAGCGCGGTTCGCATCATCGTGATCCAAGAATGGGATAAGTGCCGCACTAATCCCAACAATCTGGTGCGGTGCGACATCCATATAATCCACACCTTCGGGAGCGGCGAAGAGGAAGCCTGAACGGTCACGGGAGGAAATGCGTGATCGCACAAATTCGTTATTCATTTTCAAGGGCGCATTTGCTTGCCCGATGATAAATTTATCTTCATCATCTGCTGACAAGTATTCGATGACCTCTTGAGAAGCAAAGGGGACTATATCAATATCTCTTTTTATTTTTTTGATTTTCTTAAGCATATCGGCAGTGATTTTTTCGCCGTCTTCAAAGAGAACTTCCTCTTTGTTATTCAGCAAATCACCGCGTAAAGTGCGTCCTTCGAGAGCAGGGTCATCACTCGCGAGGGTTTTGAATACTTTGCGATAAGGTGTTTCTATGAAACCGTATTCATTGATACGCGCAAAGGATGCCAAACGACCAATCAAGCCGATGTTCGGTCCTTCAGGGGTTTCAATCGGACAAATGCGTCCATAATGCGAATGGTGAACATCACGCACATCAAAACCGGCACGCTCACGGCGAAGCCCACCAGGTCCGAGCGCGGAGAGTGTCCGCTTGTGGCGCAATTCCGAGAGCGGATTGGTTTGATCCATAAATTGGGATAGCTGGCTCGATCCAAAAAATTCCCGCAATGAAGCGACTACAGGGCGGATGTTGACTAGCGATGTCGGAGAAAGTTGGTCTTGGTCGCGAATGGACATGCGCTCTTTAATCACGCGTTCCATGCGGCGCAGACCAATTCTCAGTTTGTTTTGAATGAGTTCTCCGACTGTTTTGATGCGGCGATTGCCCAAGTGGTCAATATCGTCTTTTTTCTCAATCCCATTGCTGATGAGAATCATGCGCCGTACTAGGCGGACAAAATCCATCTTGGTGACGTTCCGGTGTGAAATGGGAATATCGAGATTTAATTTTTGATTTAATTTATAGCGACCGACTCGTTCGAGGTCATAATGACGTTGGTCAAAGAGTTGCTCTTCGACAAAATTGCGAGCATTCTCAAGTGTGGCGGGGTCACCCGGTCTCATTTTTTTGAAGAATTCGATTAATGCCGCTTCTGCAATGGTCAATTTGCTGTCGGGATCCCAATCCGGTTCTTGATTCAGTGTAGATGCAATATACATACGTTCGGGGTTTGTATCTACGTCAGAAAAGAGAGAAAGGATTTCTTCGTCTGAACCTGTCTGGAGGGGAGAGTCGGGGCGACCATCTTCAACCGCCGCCAAAGCGCGCAAGAAAACCGTAACGGGTACGGTGCGTTTGCGGTTGAATTTCATAATCATATAATCGCTTTTGCGAGTTTCAAATTCTATCCATGCGCCGCGATCGGGAATCAATTTGGCTTTGGCAAGCGCACGCCCTGTGGCACGGTCTGCATCGGCTTCAAAATAGACACCCGGGGAGCGAATTAATTGAGAGACAACCACTCGCTCTGTCCCGTTAATAACAAATGTTCCTTTACTTGTCATTTCCGGAAAATCACCGATGAAAATGTCTTGCTTAATGGGTTCGGGAACATCCTTCCCTGCCAAAAGAACAGAAATATATAGAGGGCTAGAGTAGGTTAAATCTCGCTCTACACATTCGGCGATGCTATATTTGGGTTCTTCAAACCAATATGACAAATCCCACTCTTTTGCTTCTGCACTCTGACTCGGAAAGTAGAGTTGCATTTTTTTATTATACGATTCTATTGGGGAAATTTCTCGAAAAAGGCTCTCTACTCCCTCTGCTTTTAAACGTTTAAAAGATTCGATTTGAACTTCAATAAGGTTAGGAAGATCAAGTGTGACAGGAATACGCGCGTAACTCTTTTTGGGCAATGAAGATGCCATTCGTCTCTCCTGATTATTTTAGGAAAATTGCCGATTAAACCAATACCGCCCCACTAAATAATGCGGGACAAGCAATCTTGGATTATAAACGATGGTTTCTCTTTCAGTCAAGTGTTTTTTTTAGCAATTTGCTAATTCGTTTTCCCCATTTTTCGGATAAAATATCATTAGCAATCTACCGCAACATTCTACCACAACTTCCGCAACTCAAATACGCGGCACGGGTTGCATTAGTCAACTCTTCTCATCGCCTCAGGAGGCAAAATGTCATCTCAAGTAACCCCGCAAGTAAATGATAAACGTGAAATTTTTGGCTGGGCAATGTACGATTGGGCAAACTCCGCCTTTAGCACCACTGTTGGGACAGTTTTTCTTGCGCCCTACGTTGCCGCGCTCGCTCGTAGTGCCGCAGAAGCCGCCGGAACGAAAACGGTCTCACTCTTGGGTATTCCCATTGCTCCGGATTCCTTCCTTCCTTATATGATCTCTTTCTCGGTCTTGATGCAGGTGCTCTTCCTCCCCATTCTCGGCGCAATTGCAGATTATTCAAATATGCGCAAAGAGATGATGCGCATCTTCGCCACCATTGGCGCGGTCGCTACAATTTTGCTCTTCTTCGTGACCGGCTCTCTCTGGTGGCTGGGCGGTGTCCTCTATGTCGTTGCGAATCTCGCCTTTGGCGCGGCAATTGTCTTCTATAACGCCTATCTCCCCGACATTGCCAGCGAAGAAGAACGCGACAGAGTCTCCTCCTATGGCTGGGCAATGGGCTATCTCGGTGGCGGCATATTACTCGCCCTCAACCTTGCTTTTTTCACATTCAGCGAAGCCTTGGGTGTTCCGGAATCCCTCGCTATTCGCATCAACCTCGCTTCGGCAGGGCTATGGTGGTTGGGATTTTCCTTCATCACCTGGAAAAGACTCCGCTCTCGCGGTGCAACTCGCACCTTACCCCAAAATGAAACTTATATAAAAGTCGGCTTTAAACAGCTTGGAAAAACCATCAAAGAAATCAAAAACTTCCCTGAAACGCTCAAATTCCTAATTGCCTACTTCCTCTATAACGACGGCATCCAAACCGTCATCGCCGTCTCCTCCACCTTCGCCGCCGCGCCACTTCTCCAAGGCGGCTTAGAACTAGAGACATCTACACTCATCTCCGTTATTCTCATGATTCAATTCGTTGCCTTTGGCGGCGCATTGCTCTGGGGAAAACTCGCCAAATGGATGGGCGCAAAAAACTCAATCATTCTCAGTCTCGTTATCTGGTCGGGCGTAGTCATCTTTGCTTACGGCGGTCTCTACGGCGAAACACGCGTCAGCCAATTTTTCGTTCTCGGCATCTTCATCGCCCTCGTTATGGGTGGCTCGCAAGCGATTAGTCGAAGCCTTTTCGCCCAAATGATTCCTGTCGCGCAAGAAGCCGAATACTACTCCTTCTACGAAATCAGCGAACGCGGTACCTCTTGGATTGGACCACTTGTTTTCGGACTTGCTAATCAGATGTTTGGAAGTCTCCGTCCCGCACTACTTTCGCTCATCTTCTTCTTTATTATGGGATTGATTCTACTCCCCTTCGTCAAAGTGGACAAAGCCATTGCAGATGTCAAAGCCTACGACATCGCTAAGCAAGCGTGATTTTGGCTTGGTTGCCCTAAATAAACAATGTGCAACGCATCTGTGAGATGCGTTGCACATCAGAAATAACTCTAAATCCCCAACAACTCACGCAACGCCCCCATCTCGGCGGGAATTAGCTCCGGTGCTGACATCGAATCTGCGATGATGGCGGGGTCTTTCATCCCGTGACCGGTGCAGACAATGACAATTTTCTGTCCTTTGGGGTCAAACTTGTCCGATTCGATCTCTGCCTTCAAACCAGCCAAACCCGCCGCGGACGCGGGTTCTATCCAAACACCTTCGCTCGCTAAAATGCGTTGCGCTTCAAGAATTTTCTCATCGCTTTGAGAGATAATTCGCCCACCGGATTCGTCTACAGCTTGGAGAGCCTGCTCCCCACGCGCAGGTTTGCCTATGCGAATGGCTGTCGCTACTGTTTCAGGATTCTCCACCGGATACCCCAAAACCAGCGGCGCGGAACCAGCGGCTTGCACGCCCAAAATCCGCGGACGTTTTGTCCCCTTCAAATCGGCATATTGTTTATATCCCGCCCAATACGCGGTGATATTCCCTGCGTTGCCAACAGGCAAACAATGCCAGTCGGGCGCGTCTCCTAAAACATCGCAAATCTCAAAAGCTCCGCTCTTTTGCCCTTCAATACGATAGGGATTTATAGAATTAACCAATGCTAGCGGCGTTGTTTTCGTAATCTCCACCACCATCGCCAGCGCATCATCAAAAGAACCTTCAATTTGAATAACTTGTGCACCATAGGCAATTGCCCCCGCCAATTTCCCCACAGCGACCTTCCCCTCAGGAATCAGCACAACAGCCTGCAAGCCAGCTCGAGCCGCGTATGCCGCGGCGGACGCGGCAGTGTTCCCCGTAGACGCGCAGATGACCGTTTCGGCACCACGCCCAATCGCTTCGCTAACAGCGGCTGTCATCCCGCGATCTTTGAAAGAGCCTGTCGGGTTCAATCCTTCATATTTGATATAAATCGCTTCTGCACCCAACTCCCGCGTTAGTCGCGACATGGGGATTAAGGGGGTATTGCCCTCTAAAAGAGCAATTTCTTGGGTATATTCGGGCAAATCGAGCAGATGCCCATAACGGTCTAAAATTCCTTTATATGGCATAGAAATTCCTTTTTTACAAAAATACTACTCGTCACTAACTAACCTCTTCCCCATCCCAATCACGCCATCTTCTTCATAGCCAATAGATTTATAAAAAGCTGTCACGTCTAAATTATTTGTGCGAATTTGCAAATTTATTTTTGCCGCACCTTGTACGGCTATTTTCTTCTCCACTGCATCCATTAGCTGGCGACCGTAGCCCATTTTTTGTAATTTCGGATTGACCGCCAAATAATTGATCCAGCCACGATGCCCTTCATAGCCGCCCATAACCGAAGCAACAACAACACCATCTATAAGCCCAACGAGAAATAATTCAGGGTCTTTAGCGAGCTTTCTCCGGATGTCTTTTACGGGATCGTTCCACGGGACTGTTAATCCGCAGGCTTTCCAGAGTTCTACAACTTGATTTTGATATTTTTCTCTATATTCGATAATTTTCATATTTGCGCTCCAAAGATATCGGCTTCACACAAAAGCTCACAAACGAGAGCCCGCCCAAACAAGCGGGCAACACAGCTTCATATCCCATTAAAGTTTCGGCAAAACAATCGACTGTTGTTTTTGATATTTCCCTTTCTTATCGGCATACGAGGTTTCGCACTCTTCATCGGCTTCAAAAAACAGGACTTGTGCCAAGCCTTCGTTCGCGTAAATCTTCGCAGGGAGTTGGGTAGTATTCGAGATTTCGAGTGTGACAAATCCCTCCCATTCCGGCTCGAAGGGAGTCACGTTGACGATGATTCCACAACGCGCATAAGTGGATTTTCCGAGGCAAACCGTGAGCACGCCACGCGGGATACGGAAATATTCCACCGAGCGCGCCAAAGCAAAAGAGTTCGGCGGGATGACGCAAACCTCGCCCTGAAACTCAACCATCGACTTAGGGTCAAAATTTTTCGGGTCAACCACAGCCGAGTGAACATTGGTAAAAATCATAAACTCATCGGCTACGCGAATGTCATATCCATACGAGGAGACCCCGTAAGAAATAACACCATCACGCACCTGATTTTCTACAAAAGGCTCAATCATGCGTTCTTCAATAGCAGTTTTTCTAATCCAGTGATCAGGTTTTAGTCCCATTTTTTCTCCTTTTTTCCATTTATGGTAGGGGCGAACGGGCCTCCGCCCTTTAGAATTCAAGCCCGCCGCGCGCAACTAGAATTTTGCGTAAATCGGTATCTACTTCGTCTGCCCTTTCTTCCAATTTTATCAATTCCGCTAAAAGCCCGCTAGCCTTCACCTTATCTTTCAGCGAACCAAGATTAATCCGCACGTTGTAGCCAGCCGAGGTCAATCCGGCGCGCGCCATCGCAGAGCCGGAGGCACCATCGGTGATCGCGTTGAGGTTGCCAAGTCGCGCCGCCTGCAAAGCCAATTCCATCACGCGGACTGCGCCGCGCGCGGTTTCGAGCGGGACTTCGCTGGCGTATAAAGTCGCGTCCTGAATTGCCTGTGAGCGGATGGATTTCTCTTCTGCGCTTTCTTTGGGGAGTTTGAAGGCTTGCATAATTGCGGTGAAAGATTCCGCGTCTTCCTCTACGGCTTGGGCCAGTTTGGCGCGTAACTCTTCGGCTTCTACCAAAATTTCTTGCATTTTTTCTTCCACATCGGCATATTTTTTCTTCCCGATGCTCAAACGCGCCACCATCGCGACCAAGCCCGCGCCCATTGATGCCGAATATGCCGCCGCCGATCCGCCGCCGGGGGTTGGCTTGCCATCCGCTAGCGCATCCAGAAAATCGGGTTTTTCAGTCTCGGCATAGAGCCGCGTTTCGAGAATTTGTCCTTTTTCAAATTGATCCAATTGCAAATACCAGACCGCTGTGTCAACGAGAGCCTCTTGCGGGATCAGCCCAATCAGCTCGCTATGATGAATCGCCACGCCGTAACGCTGAGCCTCGCGCCGGATCATCTCCACGACCCGCGCAATCGGCGTTTTGCGGAAATTGGTCAGATTCATCGAGACTTGGGCACGCCCGTCCACAAGAATGCCCATCCCCTTGACGAACGCCAATCCGCCGGAGGAATGACGGACGGCTTTGGCGATTTTCTTCGCAATGGATACTTCATCTGTGGTCAGGTAGACGTTAAAGGCGACCAGCGGATCGCGCGCACCGATGACAGTTGCTCCCGCTGTGGGGACCGTATCCGGTCCCTCGTCCGGGATGCGTTGTTCGGGCGTCCCGACTTCGGTTTTTAGCCCCTCATATTGCCCCTTGCGGACTTTTGCCAAGTTAACGCGCTCCGGGCTTTTCGCCGCTTTCTCGTAGAAGAAGACCGGGATCCGCAACTCCCTCCCCACGCGCTCACCAAGTTCGTGTGCAAGAGCGACGCACTCCTCCATCGTCACCTCCGAGATGGGGACAAAAGGAACCACATCCGTTGCACCAATGCGCGGATGCGCACCCTCGTGTTCATCCAAATTGATCAACTCGCCTGCAACTTTGATGGCACGAAAAGCGGCTTCCGCGACAGGTTGTGGCGGTCCCGCAAAAGTCAGTACGGTGCGATTATGGTCATTATCCGATGAGCGATCCAGCAAACTCACCTCGGGGACAGATTTAACCGCGTCAACAATTTGCTCCACCACTTCGGGGCGGCGAGCTTCGGAGAAGTTGGGAATACATTCAACAATTTTTGGCATTTTCTTTCCTTTTTTCAACGCGAATTTCGCTAATAGGCGAATGACGCGAATATTTTTTGATAGGGGAGATTATAAAGCATTGCTTGGATTTAGTGCGAATAAAATTTGGCTATAAAAACGAATAACTGTAGTGACAATGTATCCACATTGTGATATATTTTATTTATGTATAAATGGAATGCAGAGAAAAACAAAAAACTTTTCAAAGAACGAAATATCACTTTTGACGAGGTGATACAGGCTATTGGCGATGGCTATGGTATATCAGATGTACCTCATTGGAATAAAGAGAAATACCCCAACCAGAGAATCATTACAGTAATAATTAATGATTATGCCTATTTAGTGCCTTACGTAAAAGATGGCGATGACTATTTTCTAAAAACAATCATTCCAAGCAGAAAAGCAACAAAAAAAATTAAGGAAAACAGACGATGACTAATTCTACTAAAAAATACACCCTAGATAATGAAGAACTAGAAATCCTTGAAGCGTACAAAAAAGGTTTGCTCGGTGGGGAACCCGTTTCAGATGCGATGATTTTAGCCGCAAGAGAAACTACGAAAAAAAATAAAACCATAAATATCAGGATTTCTGAAAATGATTTGCAATCCATTAAACTAATTGCAGCAAAAGAAGGAATGCCTTATCAAACTTTGATCGGGAGTTTGATTCATAAATACGCATCGGGATATTTGCAGAGTGTTAGGTGAATTTTTGCATAATGCACTCTGTACGTTAAAAGAAGCCCATCAAAATGTGGGCTTTGTTTTTTCAGTGCTAATTTCATGAATTAGCAAATGACACGAATATTTTTTGATAGCTGAGATTTTAAAGCATTGCTTGAAAATAATTCCGTAAAATGGTGCAGATAACAAACTACTTTCATGTATAATTACTGAAATACTAAGTGGGTGAACACAAAGTCAGCTGTCAACACTCAATTTTTTCTACTTAACAAGTTATGAAAAACGAGGAAAACCACATGGAATTCAAGATCCCTTTCGAAAACGACAAAGAAATTCAAGCCTACAGACCTAATGCTCTACTTATTTTTGCGATGATGCTTAGATTTAATGAGGTCGACCCAGACAGTCTTGCGTCAGAATGTTTAACTGATGACTCTGACGATAAAAAAATAGATTTCATTAGGTATGATGCTGAAACAGGGCATGTTACTTTGGCGCAAGGATATGAAGCTAAAAATTGGAACAAAAAAGAGGCTCCAGCAAATAAGGCATCGGATTTGAAATACAGCAATTAGCTGGTTATTAAGTGGTGACTTAAATTTAATTGGCAAGGAAAATTTGCGAGCGACAGCTTTAGAAACTCGAGATGCTTTAGAATCTGGAGACATCAGTTCCTTAGAGATAATGTACTTTCACAACTTGACAGTATCAACAAATGTCCAGCAGGAACTTGAAACTTGTGCTATTAATACGCAAAAAGCCCTTAGACAATATACAGTTAATCCAGAAGTTACTTATATGGAGGTTGACGCAAAGAGAATCAACCAATGGTATTTGTCTAGAGAGAACACAATTGTTGTGAATGACAAAATCGAATTACCAATCACGCAAGAGGGTATCACAAAAGAAAATGGAAGTGATTGGGAAGCAATTGTCTGTACAACAGACGTCAGCGTTATTCACAACCTATACTCAACGTACAAAGAAAATCTATTTAGTGCTAACGTCCGAGGGTTTCTTGGCGTTCGCAAGTCAGCACGAAATATTAACCAACGAATTCGTGTAACAGCAGAAAAAACTCCGGAAAACTTTTGGGTTTACAATAATGGCATCACTGCAATTACCCGGCATGTTGACGAACAACAGGATAAAATCATACTACATGGTATTGCCATTATTAATGGTGCTCAAACAACGGGAAGCATACATCAAGCTGATATAGCCCAATTAGGTGGAGCTAGAGTTATGCTACGTTTAATAGTAACCAATAACACTGATCTTATACAAGATATAGTTAGGTTTAACAACACACAAAATGTAGTGTATACATGGGAATTACGTAGTGGAGATCGCTTTCAAGAACGTTTACGGAAAGAATTTTCGCAACTTAAAATAAAGTATCAAAATCGTCGATCTTATCGGCGTGCTGTTGGTGATGTTGTACCTGTAACATCTGCTGCACAAGCTATGATGGCTTTTCATGGTAAACCATTGACAGCCTTAAAGGGTAAAACGGTAATATTTGATTCTGATACTAATTATTCACTGATATTCAATGACCACACTACTGCAAAACATATTTGTTTTGTCTACTCGATAGTAAAAGCTTATGATAGCTATAAAAACTCTTTAAAAAAGAAAACATCGGATAAACTGACAGCCAATGATAAGAAAAGTTTAGAATATATGAGTCACATAAGCTTCAAACAATTTTTTGTATATTGTGTGGGATTCGTCATGGCAGAAATACTTGTTAGTAATTCGC
>CAZERH010000011.1:705-15259 GCA_964515535.1 uncultured Anaerolineaceae bacterium | reverse complement strand
CCGCAAGAGTGCTGTGGTAAAAAACACCATGAAATCGGCTTTGTCAGTCAAACCAGAGGCAGTAAAAAACGGAAGTTTTTCGACGCTTAAAAAGGAAAGCCCCTAAAGGCTTTACCTTTAGGGGCTTTTTAAAATCGTTTTTCTCTACATATCAATATATTCTTTCAAAGAGTGCTCCACCGCGTAAGCCGCCGCTTCAGCACGATTATTTACCCCCAGTTTTGAAAGGATGCTACTCACATAATTGCGTACTGTCCCTTCCCCAAGGAAGAGAGCTTTGGCAATTTCTCGGTTTGTTTTTCCCTCAGAAACTAGTTGCAGGACATGTTTTTCTTGCTGACTCAAATCAGCAAAAGCGGAGGCTTCTTCCTCGCGTACGGCGCGACGCACCTCTTGAAAAACCCGCTGTGTTACTGCAGGGTCAAGATGCCCTTCGCCACTTCCAACCGATTCCAGTGCCTTCACCAAATCATCGCTACCTATCTGCTTCAAAATATACCCCGAAGCCCCTGCGCGAATTGCCGAAAAGAGCATTTCGTCTTCCGCATAGGAGGTTAACATTAATACTCTGGTATCGGGGAAACGTTTGACGATTTCTTCGCAAGCATCAATCCCGGAGACGCCGGGCAACCGGATGTCCATTACAACTACATCCGGTTCGAGACTGACTGTTTTTTCTACCGCCTCCCGTGCCGAGGATGCCTCCCCCACCACTTCATATTCAGGATGCCGTTCCAATAAAGTTTTCAATCCAACGCGAACAATTTCGTGATCATCTACCAATAGAATTCGTTTCTTTGCCATTATTTCTCCAATAAGTCCAAAATAGATAAAAAGTATAATTCAGAGAAGAAAAGATGACAAGGGGACTTAAATTATCCGCTTGTCATCTCTTTTTCTCTGCCTCATATCAGATGGATGCAAATTTTCAAATGTTTCTCTAAGAAGAAAGCTCTTCTCTCCGAAAATCCACAAAGCGATAGCCTACACCCCGTTCCGTTAAGATGTATTTCGGGTCAGATGGGTCTACTTCAAGTTTTTTGCGCAAATAGTTAATATAAAGACGGACGTAATGTGGTTCATCCCTGTATTCGTATCCCCAAACTTTGGTTAGTATTTGGTCGTGTGTCACCACCCACCCTGCATTTTGAACAAGGTGATACAGGAGACGGTATTCTGTGGGACGCAATTTCAGAATTTTGCCTTCCAGCCAAATTTCACGGCGATCGAAATCCATTTTCAGACGATTATCCACTTCTATCACACCGTGCATCGTTCCGCTGGCATTTTCAGTGCGGCGCAGAACGGCTTTTACTCGGCTAACCATCTCGCGCGGGCTAAAAGGCTTAGTAATGTAGTCGTCGGCACCCAACTCTAAGCCACGTATGCGGTCGTCTTCTTCCCCCTTGGCGGTAAGCATCAGTACGGGAATTTTGCTCACTTCGCGAATCATCTGTAAAACTTCAAATCCGTCCAAACCGGGCATCATTACATCGAGCAGAATCAGGTCTGGGGATTCTCCGCGCAATTGCCGAAGGGCTTTTTTGCCATCAAAGGCTTCGCTTACAAGAAAACCATCGTGTTCAAGATTAAGACGAATGAAATGCACCATTCTCTCTTCATCATCAACGACTAAAATTCTGCGTTGTTCAAATTCGTTTTTCATTTTTACTCTCTCACAAAGCCGATGATTTGTTCATCGTCTTCGCTTGGCATAACTTCAATGAAGTTAAGTTTGTCTATGGGCCAAATTACCTGAACAACTTCTGCTTGTAGGTAATGGAGATCTTTTCCTTCGCGGGAACGAGGATTGCTTACTGTAATAAGTGTGGCGGAGGCGTCCGGTAATTCCTCGATTTCGCCAAAAATAGGCACCTCTCCAGCAACGTGTAAGATTACGCCGTAAGCCATATATACTCCTTTAGATATTAGCCTTGCAAAAGAAATTGAACTCTAAGTTTTCCCAAAGAGATAATACTGCCGTGGGTAAGGGGGGTCTCAAGATCCGGTTTCAAACGAATGCCGTCTACGTAGGTGCCGTTCGAAGAGCCTAAATCCATAATTGTCATTTTATTGTCTTTGCGTTTCAGAACTGCATGTAAACGCGAGACTCCGTATTCGTAGGCATTATGAGCGGTTAAATCTATATCCGGCATTATTGTTTGTCCATCACTTACCCGTCCCATTGTAAATTCATTTCGATCTGCCAAAGGGAGGATTTGTCCTCCGTCCAAAATTTGAAGGGTAGCTACATCAGAATTCGATCTTTCTATGCGCTTTGGAGGAAGTGTGTCTAAATTTTGATCTCTTATTTCATCTGTTTGGATGTTATGTGTTGCTAGAGTTCCCATATTGTGTAGCTGAGCACCACATTCGCTACAAAATAAAGCACCCTCCACTTCCTGATGTTGACAAGTTGGACATATAATCATTGGGTTATTCCTTTTCCAGCTGGTAAAAGTAATGCTCGTGTACCATATTTAATTTTTTTACGACCTTCTTCAGAACAATTTTGTTGAGAGCGCAAATTTTCCGCTTCAAGTAAAACAGTTTTTGCTATGCTGCGCTCTCCATGAGAGAGAAGATGTGTGGCTAAGTGTTGAAGACGACGAGAGGCTTCATTATACTTGCCTTCTGCCGCTTCTTTTTGTGCCGTTTCTTGCATTCGAAACAAATTAAGGTTTGCAAGCGCATGCACAAGAGTTGGTGATGGTGGCTCTAGGCTTGCCTTTTCGGTCACTTCTCTGAAAATGCGTATTCGCATAGGTTGGCTTGGTAACGATTGAGAAGGGATTACAAATTTAAGAGACCCGACAAGCAAATTCACCTCATCTTTTACAACAGCAGATGGTTTTACTCTAAATTCAAGTAAAAGGGTAAGAGGCTTATCTCGCAAAATTATACCCAATTGAATCGAATCTTCAGAGGGAATGTGAGTCGTATTCGGTTGCACACGAAAAACATAACTCAAATCTATATTGGGGGATGATTGTATTTTTAATTCTACGTTTTTAGCAAACACTTTCGCTAATTGTTTAAATTTTTTCTCTAGAAATTTTTGTATTTCTTGCGGGTCTGCGATATAAGAACTACTGCTCCCTGCTTTGACAGCTAGTTCATCCAAAAAATCATCGTTCCAATCTTCGCCAATCCCTAGCCCACTAATGCCTATGCCTAATTTAGCCGACTCTTCTGCCAACGCTAATGCTTCTTTCTCATCGCCATAGGTTTGACCATCGGTCAGCAAAATCACATGGTTCACTCGGTCTGCTGAGAAATTCTTACGCACTTCTGCGACACCAGCTTGTAATCCCTGATAGATTTCCGTTCCGCCCGAAGGAAGTATCATGCGAATTTTTGTTTCCATCCTTCTGCGGTCAAGTTCTAACGAGGCTGGAATTAAAACTTTAGCGCGATCGCTAAAAATCACTACGCTAAGAATATCTTGCTGTCTTAAGCTACGGATTAGATGAATGGCAGACGCTTTGACCATTTCTATGTTTTGCCCCTTCATAGATGTAGAATTGTCTAAAACAAGGCAAATGTTAAGTGGGGGTGAAACCACTTCGCCCTTCTTCTGACGCGGCTTCCATTCTAAAAGCGCATAAATCAATTGCGTTTCGTTAAGACGAACAAGGCTCTGGCGGCTATAGAATACACGTTGAACGATCGGCGAAAGGGTTTCCTCTTCCGGTATCAAGGAGCTATTATAATCGGCACGTTTTTCAGGATTAGACAGAATATCATAGGCTCGCTGAACATCTAAAAATATCTCTGTTTCACCCGGTGCTTCATTCTTATCGGGATGCAAACGTTGCGCCGCCTCAAAGTAGGCACGTTTGATTTCTTCTTGCGTCGCATCCCGAAAGATGCCTAAAAGTGCATAATAATCAAACAAAATCTACCCCTACTCAACCATCTTCACTAAAAGAACAGAGATATTATCAGGACCGCCTGCCGCATTTGCGGCATTAACCAAATTCTGGCAAGCGCGCTCCAGCGTATCCGCATCTTTTATCGCTTGGTGCATTTCTTTATTCGTTAAAACGCCCCAAAGCCCATCACTGCAAATCATTAGCATTCCCTTTTTGGGGAAGGGAGCAGTGAAAATATCCGGCTCAAGAATCTCGCCTTGCCCCAACGCTCGATATAAAATATTCTTTTGCGGATGATTTGCCGCTTCCTCTGCGGTAATTTGTCCCAGCTCTTCAAGGCGACCGACAAGAGAGTGATCGCGAGAAATCATATCGAAACGCCCGTCTGGATAAACGGAATATGCGCGACTATCTCCAACGTGTGCAACGGTAATTTGCTCACCCAAAACAAGTGCCGCGGTGAGCGTGGTACCGCTACCGGACGCCTCTCGCTGAATAGCCTCCTGCGCTCGAGAAACGCCAGCAAGCATCAGGTCTTGGAGAGATTCATCCAAGGGGACTGTAGGTAAATCAAAAAGATAGGGGTGAAATTTCCGCATGATATAGCCATTAAATACTCGCATCGCTGTATTACTGGCAACTTCTCCGTATTGATGCCCCCCCATGCCGTCGGCGACTATATATAGTCCAAAGGGGATATTTCCTGCGTTCCCCGCCAACGTAGCTGTAATCATCGAGAGGCTATCCTCATTGAGCTCACGTTGTTTCCCAACCGATTGCCCACCCGCGGCAATTAATTGTTGCAAATCATATCGCATTGTATGACGCGCAATAATATCTTCTACCTGCTGCGGAGAAAGAGGAACTGTTTCCGATTCTTTCACCGTTTCGATTTTCTTCTCTTCTTTTTGAAATATCTTTTTTATAGAATCAAACACAAAAAACTCCTTGGTCAGGCTAAGAGTGCATAAATTTTATGATCTGTAGAGCCAACGTAAACAATATCGTCATACACTAACGGCGATCCGGTTATAGGTCCTTCGGTTGCGAATTTCCAGCGTAGTTGACCGTTTTTAGCATCTAAACAATAAAGATGACTATCAACAGACGTACAATATAGCGCATCTTTGTAAATAATAGGCGATCCCGTAACCTGATGATCCGTTCGGAAACGCCAAGTTTCTTTGGATGTCTTCAAATCAATGGCATAAATAAAACCGTCTGCGGCACCTGTATAAATCAAATTATCCAAAATGGTCGGAGACGAGACTGAGCCTTTGCCAAGCTTGAATTTCCAAAGTGCCCATCCACTCTTTGGGTCAAGAGAATATAAATATCCGTCCAGTGAAGTAAAGTAAACAGCATGCTCTGTTACCAAGGGAGAAGATGTAATTCCACGCTTGGCTCTAAATTGCCATTTGACCTTTCCTTTGAAATCTACGCAGTAGAATTCTCCATTTTCGGAGCCTACATAAATCAACTCATTGGCAACATAGGGGGTAGAACGAATAGCGGAAGCGGCTGGAGAAGTCCATACAGCGCGCCCTGTCATGCTATTAATCGCATGTAAAGAACCATCATCAGAACCTACAAAAACATGTCCTTCCGCAATACGTGGCGAAGAGCGAATAGGTCCTTCAGCATAATAAGTCCAAACAACCTTCCCCGAACGCACACTAATCACATGCAGACGTTGATCTTCTGACCCAAAGAAAACATTTCCCTCAGAAATAGCAGGTCTAGAGACTATGCCGCCATCGGTGGGGTATTTCCACTTAAAATCACCTTCAGCCGCATCAAACACGTAAAGATTATTATCGTAACACCCAATAAAAATAGTATTGTCAAAATATGCAGGCGTGCCACGAATCTCATCTTCGCATTTGAACTTCCAAAGAGGCTTAATCCCATCCGCCTGAAAAGTTGGAGTCGCCCTCGTTGAAGGCAATCTTGAGAGCAACCCCGTTTGACGCGCCGCCGCTACCAGTGCGTCTTTCATCTCATCGATATTAGAGTAACGATCTTTTGGCTCATAAGCCAATGCTCTCGCTATCACCGCTTCTATCTCAGGAGAAACTTCGGCATTAGATTTAGAGATAGGACGCTCTTCAAAAGAAAAAGGCGGCTCTAAACGCGGGTCTCGTTTGGTAAGCAAATGATGAACAGTGGCACCCAAAGCATAAATATCGGCTAAATATGTCGCCTCACCGCGATATTGCTCCGGTGGAGAATACCCCTCTGTACCAATCATAGTCCCTTTTTGCCCCGTCTGAAATTGCTTTGCAATACCAAAATCAACCAGCATAATATGCCCCCGATTATCAATCATCACATTCGAGGGTTTCATATCCCTAAAAATAATCTGGTCAGGTTCATGATTATGCAAAAAACTCAAAACATCACATAACTCAATTGCCCAAGCAATGACCTGCGCAGAAGAAAGAAACCCCTCGGCATCTCTTACCACAGCATCAAGGTCTTGCCCGTTAATATATTCCAATACAAGATAAGAACGGTCATCGCTAGAAAAATAATCGAAAATATTTGGAATGGAAGGATGCGTAAGCGTCGCCAAGATATTAGCTTCACGCTCAAAGTTTTTAATAACCGTCTGCCTCACTTGTGGGTCTGGAGCAAGATTAACCATCTCCTTAACCGCAACAAGTTTAACAACATTTGGGAAATGCAAATCACGAGCGCGATAAACAGACCCCATCCCACCAATACCAACAACTTCTTGAATCAGGTAACGCTCAGATAGCGTAACCCCTGGTTGTAACTGTTGATGTGCCGGTCGCGAATCGCTGACATCTACCGAACGAGTAACTGAACGAGTAACTTTTTTGGTATTCAGATTTCCTCACTTATAATACGCACCTATAATTCCTTCTACTAAGAATAATGAATTATAGTGTGCTCTGGCAGGATTTGCAACTGCCCCAAAGGGATTACTCTTGCAGATTCGTTAGCTCTAAGAGAGAATCGGGCAAAAAAGGGAAACGCAAGCGCGATTTGAGCTTGCTCCTCTTTTTGAGCACCTTTCTCACTCCAACATGGAACATAAAATGAACAAACCTTGGCGTTTACTTTTGTCCCCTCCCTCCACGGGCACATGGAATATGGCAGTGGATGAAGCCATTCTTGAAAATGTGGTCAGCAAAAACTCATTACCAACACTACGGCTTTACGCGTGGAGTCCTCCCTGCCTATCGCTGGGGCGTTCTCAGCCCTATGCTGACGCAAACATCAACCTTCTTAAAATCAATGGCTGGGATATCGTCCGCCGCGCAACAGGCGGACGCGCCATTTTGCATACGGATGAGTTAACTTACGCCATCATCGCACCGAAGGATAATCTCCATCTTCGCGGAAGAGTTTTAGAAAGTTACCAACATCTCGCTCAGGCGTTACTTATTGCCTTACAAGATTTGGGAGCAAAAGTAGAAATGAACGCAGGCGGGAAGGTTCCGAAGTCTCCCACTCTCAATCCCGTTTGCTTTGAGACACCTTCAGCGTACGAGATTACAGTGAACGGAAAAAAACTGATTGGAAGTGCACAGGCGAGGCAAAAAGGTGGCGTGCTACAACATGGCTCACTTCCATTAACGGGGAATTTGGCACGCATTACAGAAGTTTTATCTTTCCCCAACACGGAAGCGCGTCAGCTTGCCGCAGAAAAGTTGATGTTGCGCGCATCTACGCTGGAATCTGTTTTGGGGAGGGAGGTTGGTTGGGAAACAGCAAGCAAGTCTTTTATACGCGCGTTCGAATCGGTACTGGGAATCAGGTTAATGCCTAAAGATTTATCAGAAGCCGAGCGAAGCCGAGCATGTGAATTAATCCAAAAAAAATACGCTCATCCAGATTGGACCGAGCGTATTTGATATTGAAGAGATATTAGCGGGTAATTTACGAACCAAGAAAAACCACTTTGTCGTAGCCTAATGCTTCAAAAAATTTTTCAAGGAAGTATTCGGCGTTTTGTTGCGCAAGTTTTAAGATGCCGTCTTCCATTGCGGCTTTGTAGATTTCCTGCTCTGCGGCTTGGCGAGCGGTGGTCTCCAGATTTGTATCGCCATGCGTTAGTGCGCCGGTTTCACGATCATAAACGTAGGATTTTTCATTATCGAGGGTGGCAATAAAAACTTCGGCGGGCGGTAGGGTGACATAGAGGGTGTCACCTTCTAACTTTAGATTTCCCGGACCTAATTTTTCTAAATCTATGCCAGCAATGACAACGCCGTGCGCGACAAAGAGCAATTTGTCGCCAAAGAGAAAATCGAACGTTCCCTGCCCTATTTCGGCAGTAATGACTTTTTCTATAGAATACTGAATAGTTTCTAGCCGCGCGAGGGCACGCACCTCGTGGATAATAGTAACGGGGTCGGGGATAATAGTGGGCGTGGGATGCAACAAATCGGAAACCTGCGTTTGCATGGAACTGTTTTGAGTCTGCATAGCACTGCTGGCGTCAGAAAAAGGCTTTACAGCATTTTCTGCTTGTTTTGTTCCCTCTTGTACAGATAGGACGATAAAATATGCTGCAACCGCGACAATCATAAGCAAAATGATGGGGACTATATTCTTTTTCATAACTTTCTCCTGTTGGTAAACGCAAAATATCTGCTAGAACAAATCTTACCGTACTTGCACAAAATTGTCTTAAAACAGATTATAGCATTTTATAAACAAATATCACCTTGATTTCTCTATCGTTTCACGTTATTATCACTTTTGAAAGGTTGAAAAGTCAACCATAAAACTCACTTTTCTTAAAGGAGAAAAAAATGAAGAAAGTTTCTTATGTACTCTTTGCCCTCTTGGTCGTTGGCGCATTGGTTTTGGCGGCTTGCACCCCTGCTACCCCAGAACCCGCCCCCGAACCTGAAACCCTCCCTGAGGTTGAAGAACCCGTAGCCGATGAAGGCAATATGCCCGATCTTGGCGGTCGCGAAATCACCATCACCGTTGAAAATGCTTATTTGCCCTTCAACTACATTGATCCTGAAACCGGCGAAGGTGCTGGCTGGGATTATGAGATTTGGGACGAAATGTGCGTATTGCTTAACTGCACCCCCACATACGTTGAATCTGCATGGGAAGGTATGATCCAAGCTGTTGCTGACGGTCAATTTGATGTTGGTGCCGATGGCGTTACTATCACCGATGACCGTGCTGAAATCGTAGATTTCTCCATGGGTTACGTTGCTATTGAACAACGCTTGCTTGTTCGCGTTGACGAAGATCGTATCACTGGTATTGAAGACATCGTTGACGATGCCGATCTTAAACTTGGTACCCAAACCGGCACCACCAACTACGAAACAGCTCTTAAATACTTAGACGCTGATCGTATCAACGCTTTCGAACAATTCCCCTTCGCAGTACAGGCTTTGCTTTCCGGTGATATTGATGCCGTCATCATGGACGAAACTGCCGGTCAAGGTTACTTGGGCGAAAACGCCGATTCTTTGAAACTTGTTGGCGAATCACTCTCCAGTGACCAACTTGGCTTCTTATTCCCCAAAGGCAGTGACTTGGTTGAACCCACCAATACCGCTCTAAAAGAATTGATGGAAAATGGCTTCCTCGTAGAGCTTAACGCTAAATACTTTGGCGAAGATTTCGATGTTACCTATGACGATCTCTTCCCCCAAGAAATCGGTACGGAAGATCACCCCATCAAAGTTCTCTTCGTCCCTTCTGTTGACGTTGACTTCATGATCGCTGGTGGAGACTTGATCGAAACCGCATTGAACGAAGCGACCGGTCTTTATTTTGAAGCCAGTGTCCCCACTTCTTACGCCGCAACAATTGAAGAAATGTGCGCTTCTCCTGAAGACACCATTGGCTTCATCCCCGCTATGGGTTATGCACTTGCGAACCAACTCTGTGGTGTTACCCCCGGTTTGGCTTCCGCCCGCTACGGCTGGAACGTTTACTGGGCAGAATTCCTCGTTGCTCGCGACAGTGACTATGAAACCCTCGAAGACCTCGAAGGTGCAACTTGGGCGTACCCTGATGCTGGCTCCACCTCCGGCTTCTTGTTCCCTTCAGCTATCTTTGATGACCTCGGCGTTACCGTTGGTAATACCGTTGAAGCTGGCGGTCACCCGCAAGCTGTGAAAGCCGTCTACAATGGCGAAGCAGATGTTGCCACCGCATATTTCAGCCCGCCCCTCCTTCCCGAAGGACGCTGGGCTCTTGGCGATTCTCCCGATGTTCCAGACGAAGTTGTTGAAGACTGCGCCTTGAATGACGAAGGCAAACTCTACTGCGGCGAATACCGCGTACTCGATGCCCGCTCCGCCATCCGCGAAGAGGCTCCTGACGTAGTACAAAAAGTCCGCATTCTCACCATCTCCGGCGAAATTCCCAATGACACCATGTCCTTCTCCCCCGAATTCCCCGAAGATTTGAAACAAATCGTTTTGGATGCAGTTACCGCTTATGTTGACTCCGAAGCCTGCGCAGAAACCCTCTGCAACGAAAGCTTCTACGACTGGAGTGGCGTTGGTCCTATCTTTGACGAAAACTTTGATGGCGTTCGCTTGCTTATGGAAGCTCAAGGAATCACCCTTGAAAATCTTGGCGAGTAATCCCCACCGTTAATACCTATACAGCCCCAGACAGAACGTCTGGGGCTGTATTCTTATATTAGTCTTTAGGAATAAAACTATGCTAGAAATCAAAAATATTTCAAAGAGATATGAGGGTGGTCCCTTAGCACTAGATGACGTGAGCTTTAATGTCACGCAAGGCGAATTCCTCGCCGTCATCGGATTGAGCGGTTCAGGAAAATCTACATTATTGCGCTGTATCAATCGCCTGATCGAACCAACCGCGGGGAATATCATCTGGAACGATGTTAACGTTACGCAAGCCTCCGATGATGAATTGCGCACCATCCGCCGTAAGATTGGCATGGTTTTTCAACATTTTAACCTTGTAAAACGCTCCTCGGTGCTGACCAATGTCCTTTCCGGACGTTTGGGATATGTAAACCCCGCGATGAGCTTTCTCAACAAATTTCCCAAAAGCGATATAGACCGAGCCTATGAAGAATTAGAGCGAGTCGGAATCGCCGAAAAAGCACATCAACGCGCAGATGAGTTAAGCGGTGGACAACAACAACGCGTCGGCATTGCCCGTGCAATGATGCAGAACCCAGCCATTATTTTGGCGGATGAACCAGTCGCCAGCCTTGACCCTGTCTTGGCTCACTCCATTATGCAACATCTCGAAAAAATCAACAAAGAACAAGGCGTAACCGTTTTATGTAGCCTCCACTTTCTTGATCTTGTCCATCGCTACGCAGACCGTGCCATTGCACTCAATGATGGCAAATTGATGTTCGATGGACCTCCCAGCGAAATTGACGATGATAAATTCCGCGAAATCTACGGCAAAGATGCCGAACGGGTTGGGTAGGTAAAAAATGAATAACAATAAAAAATCACTAAAAAAATCAATCGGCGTTGGTTTAGCAGTAGCATTGGGCTTAATCATCTTTGCTTACGCATTCCAAGTTACCGATGTCAATTTTGAAACCACCCGCTCCGAAATACGCCTAAATTCCCTGACCCGCGTATTACGCGCTTTAGCACACCCTGACGTTATCACTTACGACTACACTGAACTAAATGTTGAAATGCCTTTCTATCTGCCTTGTCCGGAAGGCGAAACTCCCGTCCTGCCTGAGACTACGACAGACAGTCCTTATATCACTTCCACACTAAGCTGTGGCTCAGCCGGTGATATGGTGACGATAGAAGGTTTCAACATGCCTGCCAACACGATAGGAAAACTCAATTTTGTAACCAGCAGTAGTGTCAAAAAACCGTTAGGTGAGTTTGAATCAGACGCAAATGGTTATTTTATTAACGAAGTCAAATTACCAGATCGACAACCCGTTGCCGAAGCACAAAGCATCCGAGCATCCATTCGCACGAAAGTCGGTGCGCCAATGTGGTCGGGAAACGCAATCGCCACTTGGGGTAAGATCATCGAGACTATTTTTATCGCCTTCTTAGCAACAGTGATCGGTACCATAATTGCGATTCCAGTCAGTTTTGCCGCCGCTCGCAACTTGATGGCTGAAAATACAAATCCTCTTACCAGCGTCGCCTTTTCAATTATCGGCTGGCCCATCGGGATTTGGGTTGGCATGCAGATTACCAAATGGCTGGTTGCTCTATTTGACCCTGTTAGTCAAAACATCACGCTCAGTCTCGTTGGCACAGTCCTTAGTTTCGTAGCTTTATACTTAATCTTGCGCTCAAGCATATCCAGCGATAGCGAGAAAAAACCAAGCCTTACCGCACGTCTTCTCACCTCGCTCGGAATGGCGTTCTTTGGGATTTCCGCATTGATATTCTTGGGATCTTCATTCCGCACAATCGGTTTTGCCTTAATCGAACCACTAGGAACACTTGGCTTCCTCCCCAACTTCATTTATCAAATTGGAGAGATTATCGTCATGTTCACGCCGGTCGTTGTTGCGGTTTTTGCCGGTGCAGTTTTAGGCAGTATGCTCAGCAAACTCGGACAACGTATCAGCGATGGTCTTCCTCCTGCTACGGTCAAGATAATTAACGTTGTTCTCAGTGCCTTAGCCGGAATCATCTTCCTCGCCATCTTTGGCGCAGGTGTTGAGTGGTTCTATCAAATTGGCGATCCTGTCAAAACGCTCTATATCCCTGCCGGAATTGGCGCAGTGCTCGGCATTATCATCGCCCTGACGACAAAAGCAAAACAAGCCTTGCCAACCGGAATGATCATCTACTACGTCACGCGTACCCTGCTCAACGGGACGCGTTCTGTAGAACCGCTCATTATGGCTATCGTTGCTGTCATCTGGGTCGGGATTGGACCTTTCGCAGGTTCTCTCGCCTTAGCTTTGCACACCATCGCATCGTTATCTAAGCTCTACTCAGAGCAAGTTGAGAGCATCTCAGCCGGACCGCTTGAAGCCGTTCGAGCAACCGGTGCGAACCAACTGCAAACCATCATCTACGCCGTGATTCCGCAGATCGTCCCACCCTATATTTCCTTCACCATGTACCGCTGGGATATTAACGTGCGTATGTCTACCATCATCGGTTTTGTCGGTGGCGGTGGTATCGGCTTCTTGCTCATCCAAAACGTCAATCTGCTCAACTATCGCGGAGCCAGCACCCAAATGCTCGCCATCGCTATCGTTGTCGCCTCGATGGACTATATCAGTTCCGTTATTCGAGAAAAATACGTTTAGAACAAGAGTACCTAAAATACAGAAAGGGCGCATTGTCAAAAATGCGCCCTTTTTTATTCTCCAAATCACATGGTAAAATGCCGCAATGTTAAAGCTAATCAAGAAAATCCTTGCACTCACAAAGCGTATTCTCACCATGTTATTCAAGCTCATCCTCATCCTCGCCATCAGCGGCGCGACTTTACTCCTCATTACACGCCTCATCACCGCCATCCACAGCCGGGGACGCGTATACAGTCTCGAAAACGTTCCACAAGAACGGGTCGCGATCGTGTTCGGTGCAGGACTCTGGCGAGATGGTAGCCCCACGCCCGTTTTGCGAGATCGCGTTCAAACCGCAGTAGATCTCTATTTCCAAAATAAAATCGAAAAAATACTCATGAGCGGAGACAATCGCTTTGCCGACTACGATGAACCGACTGCCATGAAAAATTACGCTCTTGAATTGGGCGTGCCCGAAGAAGCAATTGTGCTAGATTTTGCCGGTCGCCGCACCTACGATACTTGCTACCGTGCAAAAGAAATTTTCGGGCTGGAATCCGCTATTCTCATCACCCAAGAATTTCATCTTTCGCGCGCCCTCTATCTCTGTGATGCGCTCGGCGTGGAGAGCAGTGGCGTTAAAGCCGATCAACGCATCTACCTAAAACGCTCCCGTTTTTTTTGGAATACGCGCGAAACCCTCGCCACCCTGACCGCTTTTGTGGATTTATACATCACTCGCCCCTTACCTGTTTTGGGCGAATTTGAACCGATTTTTACGGAGGAATAATGGAACGCTCTGAAGCTCTCGCGATTGTTCGCGAATTTGTAAAAAACAAGAATCTCGTCAAACACATGTTTTCCGTAGAAGCCGCCATGCGTTTTTATGCCGAAAAACTAAATAAAGATGTGGAACTCTGGGGGACTGTTGGCCTTTTACATGACTTTGACTGGGAGATTCACCCTACCGCTGATGAGCACCCCAGCAAGGGCGAACCGCTCTTGCGTGAACGTGGTGTGCCGGAGGTCATCATCCGCGCTATCCTCAGCCACGCTGACCACGCCGGGATTCCACGTGAGACTCTCATGGAAAAAGCCCTCTACGCCTGTGACGAGATCACGGGTCTCATTACAGCTACCGCACTGGTACGCCCCTCACACTCATTAATAGATTTGAAAGTGAAATCCGTCAAAAAGAAATGGAAAAACAAACATTTTGCCGCGGGCGCAAACCGTGCCGAGATGGAACAAGGCGCGAGGAATTTGAAGTTGAGCTTTGGGAGCATGTCGGCAATGTCATTGAAGCGATGCGCCGAATCGCACCGGAATTGGGGTTGGCGGGGTAAATTATCTAACGCCCAATACCCAACGCACCTCGTGGAAAAATAATCGGCACCCCTGTCACGGGGTGGGCAATAATATCAACCGGCGTTTGATATGTCTC
>CAZERH010000011.1:0-695 GCA_964515535.1 uncultured Anaerolineaceae bacterium | reverse complement strand
GTGTGCCAAAAACTTTTAGCTCTCCATCAACCAGTAAGGCAACTTTATCGGCAAAAAAAGAAACTAGATTCAAATCGTGCACTGCCATAAGTACAGCTAATTCTTTTTCTTTCGTGAGCTTCTTGATCAACGACAATAGATTCGTTTGGTGTTGCAAGTCAAGATGATTGGTAGGTTCGTCCAGCAATAAAACAGGGGTAGTCTGAGCCAATGCTCGCGCCAATAAAACACGTTGTTGCTCGCCTCCCGATAATTGAGCAATTGATCTCTTTGCAAATTCTTTTAATTGCGTTTGCGATAAGGCTAATTGAACAGCATCCCTATCTTTTTGACTTTCACGTCCCAGCCAGCTCATATAGGCTGTACGTCCCATCATCACAGCCTGCTCAACAGAATAAGCACCACCCATTTGTCGCGTTTGAGGCACAACAGCTAAAGTTCTTGCGCGCTGTGCAGTAGATAAATGGGATAAATTCTCCCCGTCTACATAAATTTCTCCGGATTCAATTGGCACCGTCCCGCTCACAGCGCGAATGAGGGTCGTTTTCCCCGCGCCATTCGGTCCTATCAGGGCGATAATTTCTCCGGGACGCGCGCCTATCGTTATATTGTTCAGCACCCTTTTTTCATCATAAGCCACACTAAGAGAGTCTATTTTTAGCATCTTACCAAAATACCTCCCGTTTAGCACGGCG
>CAZERH010000010.1:11463-15446 GCA_964515535.1 uncultured Anaerolineaceae bacterium | reverse complement strand
ACCTTAAAACTCAACGATGCCATGATTGAATGCACAAGTCCCCAAATTGCTACCGATAAAATTAATAGGGTCATTTTTTACCTTTCAAGCCGATAAAAGTGACGAGTGAAACATAAAAATCACTCGTCACTCATCATTTTTCACTCCTCACGCCTCCCCAAACGCCGGTACTTCCTGCCTCTCCTCCCCAACCTCAACCAAATAATAAGGCATCCATGCTACGCCGAAATCGTCTATGAAAATATCGGACTTTTTCGGAGTAATCGTTATCTCGCTAATATCATTGACCACATCCCCCCAGCGGTCGCCGATTTCATCGAGTTTTTCTTTGAATTCTGCTTCGAGGGCGTCAATTTGCTCTTCCAAATCGTCAATCGCATCGATGGATTCTTCCACGTCCGCTTTTGCTTGTTGCGTGAGTCGCCGTTTGGTAAGCGATGTCGTTATTCTCCGCCGCCGTCTACTGAAAAGACTCAAAACGTTCTCGGCATGTGTCCCCATTTCTTCCAATTTTCGCTCGGAGAGTTCTTCTTCGTCTTCTTTCAACTCGCGTTCTTCTCTCTTTAGACGGTTTTCTAGGGTGGTTAGCTTACCTTCGTATCTCGTACTGATTTTATCAATCTCGGCATCTCGTCTTTCGCGCGCCTCTTCTGCGCACATCCGCATAAACTCCGATTTCGACACCTCCGCGCCAGCGTAGACTTTTAGCTTTGCATTTGCGCGTGCTTTCATGGTCGTGTCGCGATAAAGCCAGTCTTTGAAATCGCGCTCAAGGGCTTTGAGAGCTTTTGCGGCGTTCAAGGGCGGTTTCAATCTTGCAAAACGGGATTGTGGCGCGGGCATTTTCGTCAGTGTGCTGGTAGAGATATTTTTAGCATTTTCCCAGCGGATGGCTCCACGCGAGTTGGGGCTTGGCTCCCAAAAGCTACGCGAGATTTCTCTATTCACGTCATATTTTCGGTTCAAAAAGCGGATTATGGCGGAGGCAAAAAGAGTCGGGCGGTAGAGAATGCCGATTTGTTCCGCGTCCGCGGGGAGAGGGCGGTTTGCCAAGTCGAATGCTTCCGCTAAACTTAAGTTGAAGGGCAAGAAAAATTCTCCATAGGCGGATGGAATCGCGGGGCGGGTCTCGGTTGCGCCATCGTGGGGATGTTTAACGCGTCGTCGTTTGGGGGCAGAACGATGTTTTTTAACGGAAACAGGTTGAAAACTGGAGAGCGTCGCCTCGCGCGTGGATTTGGGCTGGGTCGGCGTTGATGGGGCGGATTCTGTCTCCAGCCAGCGCGCCCCCACCAATCCATTTAAAGCTGGAATCTGCGCCCGCGTCATCGGTCCTGCCAAATAATTCATCGCCCAGCGTGTGCGGAAGAGCGCGGGTTGTTTCTCGTGGACATTATGCAAAATAAAGGCGCGTTTGCCAAGTGCGGAGATGAGTTTTGCATACGCCTGACGATTTAACCCGCCCGATGCGCTGTTGAGACCATCGAGGAGGCGCTCTTTATCCCGCTCGGTTTGCAGTTTGCCGATAACCCAACTGCCCGCATTGGAGAGGGCTTTATAATCGACATCGACCGGATTTTGAGTGGCGAGCATGAGACCTACGCCAAAAGCGCGGGCTTGTTTAAGCATCCGCAAAAGGGGCGGCTTGGAGGGCGGATTTTTCTGCGGGGGGAGATAACCGTAAATTTCATCCATGTAGAGAATGGCACGGAGAGATTTTGCACCACTTTGGGAGCGCATCCACGTTTCGACCGCCGAAAAAAGGAGGGTGACGAAGAACATCCGCTCGGTTTCGCTGAGATGGGCGAGGTAAAAAACGCTGTGACGGGGGCGACCATCGGGCGTGTAGAGCAGATCGGGGATGTCGAGGGCTTGCCCCTCGCGCCAAGTCTCGAAAGAGGGTGAGGCGAGAATGGCGTTGAGTTGCATCACGAGATCGGTGCGGTCTTTGGCGGGGAAAAAGCTATCGAGAGGGAGCGCACCGAGTTTGTCGAAGGGCGGATTTTGAGTTTGGAGAATTAATTCGGTTAAATCGAGGCTTTTGCCTTTACTCCAGGCGTTCTCGAAGATATGCGAGAGCAAAATATGCTCGCGGGAGCGGAGCGGGTCGAGGTCTTCTTCGCCAATCAGACCGAGCAACGCGGTGACGGTGCTGGCGATTTTCTCGCGCAGAATTTCGCGGTTGCTCCGCCAATCCAAATCGGGGACGGAGAAGGAGGATAAAACGCTAACGGGGATGCCCGCATCTGAGCCGGGGGTGTAGATAGCAAATTGTGCGGCGTTTTTAAGGGCACGCAGACGGTCTTGGTCAATATCCCATTTTTCTAGCCCCTCCTTCCACAGTTTTGCGGTTTCTTCGGCGGTGTCCGCTAGACTTTTCCCGCTTCGGCGGGCGTGTTCGGAATCAAGCCACGGCTCAAAATCCTGTGGTGCGAGATTCGGGAAGTGAAGCAGGAGATTCGTTAAATCGCCTTTGGGGTCAATAATCAACGCGGGGATGCCTTGTAACGCGGCTTCTTCGAGGAGGGTTACGCAAAGTCCCGTTTTTCCGGAGCCGGTCATGCCGGTCACGATGGCGTGGGTGGTCAAGTCGGCAGGGTCGTAGGTCAGCTTTTCTTTGGTCGGTTCGGCTTGGGGATTTTTGAGGGTGCGTCCGAGGTAGAATTTTTGTTTGGGCATGGGAACTCCGAATTATTGCATAATAATTTTAGAATAAATGTGCTAGATACTATACTTGCTTTTTGAAAAATTGACAATTAGTCTGATTGGTCTATTGGTCGCGGTCTACTCGTCGTCACCAACCGCTTCTGCCTGCACTCTTGCAAACTCTTTGAGAAATTCCCGCGCGATGTCGGTATTGTAGATCACGATGATATTCTCGTCGTTGCGTTCTTCGGCACTGCGACTAAAGTTATACGAGCCGGTGATTACGATTTTCTCATCAATAATGAAAACTTTATGGTGCATCAAACCCTCTATGCCGTCTTTACGAATATCTAAGCCTGCTTGAGACAGAACATCAAATTCTCCGCCTTGATTAGAGCGGATTTGCGATTCGTCCATTACCCCTGCAACAACAACCCCCTCCGCGGTGCGGGCTTGGAGAGCCTCTGAGATGGAGTCGGAAGTGAAAGAAAATGCCATAAAGAAGATGCTCTCTTGCGCACTATTAATGAGGTCAACAATCACATCGGAAACTCCATCATCTGGAGAGAAGTAGGTTTCTACCAACGTGCCATTGACATAAGTGGCAACGTTTGGCGTATCCGAGCGAATATCAGCCCCGAAATGATCGTCTATAAACATCTCATCAAATTCCCTTTGGTAATTTTCAATGAGTTTTGGCGCGTAAAAGCGCATTAAATTATTATTATCTTCGTATCCACCACCAATCGTGAAGTTCATTGAGCCAAGCCAAAGTTCCGAACGATCTATGATGACAAATTTGTCGTGCATTAATCCTTCGCGGCGATCACCTATGATCGTAATCCCGGCAGAAAGCAATTCTTGCGGAACTTTTCTGTCCATATTCTTGCTTTCCATAACAATGCGCACGATTACGCCGCGGTGAAGCGCGTCTATCAGCGCGTCACGAACGCTCCAAAGGCTCATGCTGTAAACGGCTACGTCTACGCTGAGTCTCGCGCCATTTATCGCCTCAGCCAGCTTGCGGTCGGGTCCGCCGCGCAGAGAATGTGCGTCAGGATGCACGGGGTCGGTGAAATAGAGTTCGTACCAGCCGCCATCCACGCCATATCCTACATCTACATTGATTTTTTCCGGTTTTATATAATTTTCAACCGAGGGCAAAGTTGGGGGCGGATTTTGTGTAGGTGCAATCGGCTGACAGGCAGATAAAAATATAAAAAAAGAAAGGAAGAGGGTGGTTAAACGCATATTTGCTCCTGAAAATAAGTTGGGAGAATTATAGCCGATTAGAGCGGGTTTACGATGAGGTAAATTTTCTGGGAGTGCCTATTTTA
>CAZERH010000010.1:0-11363 GCA_964515535.1 uncultured Anaerolineaceae bacterium | reverse complement strand
ACGCCTCACCAAAATTCTTAAAGTTTTATATGACATTTGTCACCTTTACATATTCGATATCTAAAGAGAGAATATAAGGTATACCATATAATTATTAAAAGGAATACTTTATGATTTCTTTTGACTTAAGCGAAAGTATGGAAATGTACCTGAAATCGCTTGTTGAATTAAGTAAGGGCACGCCTGTTGCCATTTCCCGAATAGCCGAACATTTAGGCGTAACGCCCGTTTCTGCCAACGAGATGGTTCATAAGTTGAGTGAGCGCGGATTGATGACTCACATCCCCTATAAAGGGGTAACACTAACCGAAAAAGGACGAGAAATTGCTGTAAGAATTTTGCGCCGTCAGCGTTTATGGGAGCGTTTTTTGCACGACCATCTAAAAATAGAATGGGCAAAACTTTATGGATTAGCTTGTTCTCTGGAACACGCAACTGCTCCCGAAGTGGAAGAAGCTCTCGCCGATTTTCTCGGAAATCCTACCACTTGCCCGCGCGGCAATATAATCCCTGATGCAAACGGGCATTTTTCTCCGCTAACCGCTCCTGCATTATGCGAAGCAAAAGTAGGCTCAAAAATACGCATTTTGGCTGTAAGTGCCATCAATATGGAATTACTTGTGTATTTACAAAAAAACAATATATTGCCCGGACAAGAATTTCTTATCACAAACGCCGCCCCGATGCAGGGACCGTTAACTTTAAAAAATGAAAATCATGAAATCGCGATTGGTTTAGAAAGCGCGAAATTTGTATTGGTAGAAGATATTTCTGAGGAGTAAAACCATGCCAAAACACATCATCCCTCTGAGCGACTTAGAAATTGGTCAGCGAGCAATAATTACAAAAATTAAATTTAAAGGCGCAACCCGTCAGCGTTTAGTAGCGATGGGCTTTGTAAAAGGCGAAACTATTTTTGTGCAAAAAGTCGCCCCCTTAGGAGATCCGGTTGATTATTTGATTAAAAATTATCATATTTCACTGCGCAAAGATGATGCCAGCAATATCTTAGTTGAACGCGAAAAGGAGGCTTAAGATGACGCCCAGTTTTCCTTTAGCTATGGCGAGAATCGGCGAAGAAGTCCGCTTGGAAAGTATCCGAGGGGGAGCAAAAATTGTGCATCGTCTAAGCGCAATGGGATTAACGCCCGGTGTTTCTTTGAGCATTGTTCAAGATTCCGGCGGTCCTCTACTGCTTTCGGTGATGGATTCACGCATCGCTTTGGGGCGCGGGATGGCACAGAAGGTGATGGTGAGCATCAAGTAAAACGCCGCATACCAAACTGTATGAATGGCAACCAAGTCTAAATCACGCGCGTTGCGGTATTTCATCAAAAAAATGTACCGCAACAAAATATCCACGAAAAGAAGGATTTGAAATCATGAAAAAGTTACGCGTTGCCCTCGCAGGCAACCCAAATGCCGGAAAAAGCACTATTTTCAATGCGCTTACCGGTTCAAAACAACATGTTGGGAATTGGCCCGGCAAAACAGTCGAAAAAAAGGAAGGTAAATTCAAGAGCGGCGAATATGAAATCGAAATTGTAGATTTGCCCGGCACTTATAGCCTCACCGCATATTCTCCCGAAGAGGTAATTGCCCGCGATTATATTATTAACGAAAATCCCGATATTGTTGTTACGGTGGTAGATGCCGCGAATTTAGAACGCAATCTTTATCTTACCGTGCAGGTTTTAGAGTTGGGCGTGCCTGTCATCGTTGCCCTAAATATGGCGGATGTGGCAGAGGCACGCGGGCTAAAAATTGACCAAATTATGTTGAGTAAAGGCTTAGAGTCTCCCGTTCTTAAAACATCTGCAAGTAAAGGGGAGGGTATTAAGCAATTGACCAAAGAAATTATTGCGCTTGCAGAGGCAAAAATAAAATGATTAGACACGAAAAAGCCTATACCCAAAGAGAAGGTTTCACTATAGATTATGGGCGCGAAACGGAGGAAGAAATTGTTCGCTTGCAAGATAAAATTAGCCAACACGCGCATATAGAAAAACAATTTCCCACACGTTGGCTAGCAATCAAATTGCTCGAAAGCGACCAAGATATAAAAACCCGCTTGCAAGTTCTTAAAGGGGGCACAGAAATACTCGCCCTCGCAGAAAAAAGCATCCGCCATCTTGAAGAAGTTTACGGAGACGATGCCGATATCATCATCGCCGACCACCGTTACGGTTGGATCAATGGGCTTGTTCGCGAAACGGTCAAGCGCACCAACCCCAATCGTATGAGTGGCTCAGACAAAGTAGACAGCATCGTCACCCATCGCCTTTTCGGAATACCGATTTTTTTGCTGGCGATGTGTTTGGTCTTCAAATTGACTGCGGATATCTCAGCCCCCTACTTAGATTGGGTAAACGCGACTATTAGCGGACCCATCACCAATTGGACAATCGGAATCATCCGCGTTTTGGGCTTAAGTGCCACGTGGATAGAGAGTCTGGTCGTGGAGGGCATTATCGCCGGCGTGGGTGGCGTACTCGCTTTTGTCCCTGTAATGATGTTTCTTTATCTTGCGCTGGCTTTATTAGAAGATTCAGGTTATATGGCACGCGCCGCGTTTGTGATGGATAAACTCATGCACGCACTCGGCTTGCATGGAAAGAGTTTTTTGCCAATGTTGGTCGGCTTTGGGTGTACTGTCCCGGCTTTATACGCAACCCGAACATTGGAAAACGAGAAAGATCGCATTTTAACCGGACTTTTAGTCCCTTTTATGAGTTGTGGAGCGCGCCTACCCGTTTATGTGCTTTTTGCGGCAATTTTCTTCCCCGAAAACGCTGGAACTGTTGTTTTCAGCATGTATTTTATCGGCATTTTTACCGCAATTATTTTAGGGATTATTCTTAAAAACACTCTTTTCAAAGATAAAGAAGAATCCACCTTTGTAATGGAACTGCCTCCCTACCGCCTCCCCACTTTGCGCGGAATATGGTTTCACGTTTGGGAGCGCACCAGTTCCTTCGTTCGCAAAGCATGGACAATTATCATGGTTACAAGCATTATCTTATGGTTTCTTATGGCAATTCCCGTGCGCGGAGATGGGAAATTCGCCGATGCAAATATACGCAACAGTGCCTTTGCAACGCTCAACGAAGCCATTTCTCCAATCTTCTCCCCGCTAGGCTTTGGTAGCTGGGAAGCAAGCAGTGCATTGATGACCGGTTTCGTGGCAAAAGAAGTCGTAGTCAGCTCTATGGCGCAAGTTTATTCGGTAGCAGAATTTGAAGAAGAGAGAGCAGAAAGCACCTTCTTTGAAGACCTTGGAGAAATTATCACCTCGTTTATCAGCGCAACCGGTGACACCATCAAATCTTTCCCCTTACTTATAGGAATTGACCTTTCTGAAGAACAAGAAAGCGAATCCCCGACCGCGCTCATGCAAGCCATCGAAAAAGGATTTGAAGAAACAAGCAACGGGCATGGCAAATTAGCCGCACTCTCATTCATTGTTTTCGTTTTAATTTACACCCCCTGCGTTACCGCCATCGCCGCCGAAAAACAAGAACTCGGCATGAAGTGGACTTGGGTCAGCATCATCGGACAACTCGTTTTGGCTTGGATAATGGCATTCGTCATCTTTCAAGGTGGCATTTTATTGGGGTTGGGGTAGGAATCAGTGGATCAGTGAATCAGTAAACTAGGAATCAGTAAATCAGGAATTAGGTACTGTTTCCTGATTTACAGGTCTACTGACTCACGGAGAAAAATATGTTAAATCAAGTATTAAATGAAATCAAAAACTCAAAAAACGGGCTAAATCTGAACGAACTCAGTCGTAAGTTGGATATAGATCGGAGTGCGCTCGATGGCATGATTCAATTTTGGGTGCAGAAGGGTCGCCTTGTAGATGAAGATGCAGAAGAAGCGAATTCCTGTCCCACATCCGGCGGAAGTTGCGGCGCATCATGCTCGGGTCCCGAAGGTTGTGCTTTTGTGATGGAAATGCCAAAGAGTTATTCGATTCGAAAGTAAAGAAAATCGCGCTTCTATTTTCTAAGCCCAACCCAAACTTGGCAAATTAATGGGTGAATGTGCCAGATGAGTACCGCCAAAACCACCTCTGCGCTATGTGCCGCGGGGATAAATTCTCACAGTACGCATTTTGATAAGTATGAACCTTTTCAGCCTTTACAGTAGAACCGATGCAACAACGCACTACCATTAGGTAGTGCGTTGTTTTACCAAGTCAATCTGCACTCGCACACCGAATTGGTTAAATTTGCGATTTGGACGGGGTTAATTCAACTCGATCAAGCATTTATTCATTCCATTCTTTTCAGGCTCTACTAATCTAATTGTGCGAGAATGTATTTGCTAAAAGGCAAATTGACGCTCACTTAACGAAAACTCGTTTTTTATCGGAGAACTTTCTTATGAAACCAAAATTTATTATCGGTGGATTACTAATCGTAGCCGCTGTTGTTTACCTAATAGCATCATCCACTCAAGCCAGCGCAGAATATTTTATGACAATTGAAGAGGTCTTAGCCCAACAAGACACAATTGTCGGTAAATCTCTACGCATTTCCGGCGCAGTGTTGGGCGATACGATTAGCTACGACCCGAACACACTCACAATTTCTTTCACTGTGGCACACGTCACGGGCGATAACGATGAGATAGAAACTCAGGGCGGGCTGGCAAAAGTGCTTCACGATGCAGTCCGCGCAGAAGGCACGCCGCGACTTGATGTAATCTATAATGGACCTATGCCGGACTTGCTCAAAGATGAAGCCCAAGCCATTATGACGGGGCATCTCGAAGCCGATGGTGTCTTTTACGCCGATGAACTTCTTCTCAAATGCCCCACAAAGTATGAAGAAGCTGTGCCGGAACAGGTAGAATAATTGCAATTGCTCAAAATGAGGTGATAATGGTTTTTGCAAGTAGGGGCGGACGGCCGTCCGCCCCTACGCGTAAAACATATTGCACAATATGTCCCACCAAGATTTTGAGCAATTAAGAATAATTTTTATAAAGAACCTTCGTGAACTTTGCGTTTAGAAAAGCTGTCCTGCTCATTGCCCAAAAAGATATAAAATGGCACGCACCCAGCCAAAATCACGCGTAAAACGGTTTTTCATCCAGTAAAAAAGAAAATCCAATCCACCACTCAAATTACAGACTTCACGGAATCTTTTAATCCCAAAGAAACTCTGTGTATCTCTGTGAACTCTGTGGTGAAAAAAAGGAAAATCTATGCTCCCCAGTTTAGGATACGGCATTCTTGTTATCACTTTTTTGGTCACAATTTATAGCGTTGCAATTGCCATTTACGGCGAATCACAAAAAAACGGCGCAATGATAGAGAGCGCACGGCGAGCGATGTTGATTACTTTGCCGCTCATCACCACAGCCTCAGCCATTTTGATTTTTTTACTCGTCAACGACCGCTACGATGTGGAATATGTCTGGTCGGTGACGAACCGCTCGATGCCCACCTACCTAAAAATCACCGCGTGGTGGGGCGGACAACCCGGCTCGCTCTTGTTTTGGTCTTGGTTGCTCTCCGTTTTCACCTCCGCGGTAACCCTCCGAAAATGGGAGCGTGACCGCGAGTTACTCCCCTGGGTTTTGGTCGTAACCGGTGTCACTTTGGCATTTTTTATTGCTCTCAACGTCTTTTACGAAAACCCTTTCAAACTCATCCCCGCTGGCGTACAGGTGCCACTTGACGGACGCGGTCTCAACCCCCTTTTGCGACATCCGGGCATGATTATTCACCCCCCCGCACAGTATTTGGGATTTGTCTCCGTCACCATCCCCTTCGCATTTGCCATCGCCGCGCTCATCACCGGTCGCACCGATGACCGCTGGATTCGCATCACCCGCAAGTGGACGCTTTGGGCGTGGCTTTTCCTCACGCTCGGACTCGTTTTAGGAATGCGCTGGGCTTACGATGTACTAGGTTGGGGCGGATATTGGGGCTGGGACCCGGTGGAAATCGCCGCATTGCTCCCTTGGCTGACGCTTACAGCTTACCTCCATTCTGTGATGATTCAGGAAAAGCGAGGCATTTTCAAGCACTGGAACATGATTCTAATCATATTAACCTTCTGTCTAGTCATTTGGGGTACATTTCTAACTCGTTCAGGAGTACTTTCTTCTGTTCATGCCTTCGCTGAAAGTGAAATTGGTCCCCTTTTCTTCGGCTTCATTGGTTTCACCTTTGTTTGCTCATTTGTCTTGCTTATTGCTCGTTGGGCAGACCTAAACTCTAAGACAGAAATAAAATCTATGCTCTCCCGTGAAGCCATTATTTTACTGGCTGTGCTATTTTTCTTGAGCATTTTGGTTGTTAGCTTCTGGGGTGTTATTTTCCCCTTACTTTCAGAATTATTTACTGGCTCCAAAGTAACTGTAGGACCTCCTTTTTATGAACGCGCCACAGGTCCCATTTGGGGCGCAATGATTTTGCTCATGGGCATAGCCCCCCTCTCCACGTGGGGACGCTCTACCGTCAAAACACTCGGACGCGCCATCTGGAAACCCGCCCTAGTCTCGCTACTTTTCCCCACCGTTGCACTCCTGTCCGGTATCAGCAATTGGATTGCATTAATCGGCTTCACACTCATCGGCTTGGTCATCACCGTCACTGTTCGAGAATTTTGGATTGGCACAAATTCGCGTAGAAAAAACAACAGGCTCAACGAAAACTTTTTTACCGCTCTCATACATCTCATCAAACGCAATCGCCGAAAATATGGCGGCTATATCATTCACATCAGCATGGTACTCATGGGAATTGGCATTCTCGGCATCGAACTCTACCAGTCTGACACGCAACAACATCTAGCCATCGGTGATGAAATTAATCTCGCAGGCTACACCCTCCGTTACGATCGTCTTGACCAATTTATGCACGAAGACGGACGCAGAATCACACGTGGCGAGCTTACCCTCAGCAAAGACGGGGAATTTATCGAAGTTCTTGCCCCCCGCTTTGACTTGTATCCGGATGGTCAGCCCATGACCATCCCCGCTGTACGTAGCACCCTCGTGGACGATGTTTACGTCATCCTCGTCAACTGGGAGGGCATCACCAGAGAAAGCACACCTTTCAAGGTTTATCATAATCCGCTCGTCAAATGGATGTGGGTAGGGAGTTATCTTTTTGTGGTTGGGGTGATGGTCGCGGTTTGGGATGATGAGAAAAAGAAAGTTTGAAGTTTTTTAGGCCACCCATAACGAAACACTCACTCTCTCAAATATTTTTAGGAAAAACTATGAAAAAACTCAATATCCTAATGCTATTATTTATCCTAGCTTCCCTCTTTCTTGCTACGCCCGTCTTCGCACAGGGCGGGACAGGTAATGTTAGTGACGATGAAGTCAATGCCATTGCCCGAGAATTATTTTGTCCCGTTTGCGAAAATACGCCCTTGGATGTTTGCGAAACGCAAGCCTGTAAACAATGGCGCGAGTTGATTCGCCTAAAACTCTCCGAAGGCTGGACTGAGGCAGAAATCAAGCAGTATTTTGTTGATAATTATGGAGCGCGTGTTCTTTCTGAGCCACCTAAAGAAGGATTTAATCTTTTAGTTTATTTTGTGCCACCTATCATCATTTTAATCGGGATTATTATTCTTTTCCGAGCCTTCAAGCAATGGCAGGGAGATGATGAAGACGAAAAAGACGCGTCCACAGAAAAAACAAGCCCCACATCCGAGAGTGAATCGGGCAGTCATCCCGATGACGATTATCTGGCTCAGTTTGAAGAAGAGTTGAAAAAAAGAGCGTAAGCTCTAAAATTCCACGCATCACATTTTACGCAATATGGAGCAAATATGACAGAAGAAAATATCCCCAAGAAAGGCATGCCTCTCTGGATACAAATTACCGTTTGGGTAGTAATGGTTGCGCTTTTGGTAGTCGTTTTCGTAGGTTTGCAACGCGCCCGCGAAGGGAATGTTCAAGCCGGTGTAGAAACGGAAAATTTCGATTTCACCATGCCCCTTTTTGAGGGGTATTATCACGAAGGTGCGCAGGAAGTTTCGCTAACGGATTTGCGCGGAAAAGTGGTCGTACTTAATTTTTGGGCAAGTTGGTGCACCACCTGCAAAGATGAGGCGATTGAACTTGAAGAGGCATGGCAGTACTATAAACCTGAGGGTGAGGTTGTTTTTATCGGCGTGGATTATGTAGATACCGAACCGGAAGCGCGCGATTATTTAGAACGCTACAAAATTACCTACCCCAACGGTCCTGATATGGGTACACAGATTTCGCAAGCCTTCCGTATTCAAGGCGTGCCTGAAACTTATTTCTTAGACAGAGATGGTGTCGTGCAACACGTTCAGATGGGACCTTTTATCTCCACCCAGCAGATTATAAACATTATCGATTCGCTTTTGGGCGAGTGATAAGCAATACGTAGCACCTTTTACGGCAAGCTTTGTAAGATACAGGAAAAAATTTATGGACATCGGTGCAATTTTTATACTCCTAGCATTAGTTATTCTTATCGCCATGTATTTGGCGCAACCCTACATGAAAGGGCACGCAAAAATCGTTTCTGCGAGTGAATTAGAACTTTCTACTTTGTTCGCAAAACGTGACCAAACCATTCGTGCGCTTAAAGAATTGGAGTTTGATAATTCTCTTGGCAAAGTACCAACAGAAGATTATCCTCTCAGGCGCGCAGAATTAATGCAACGCGGTGCGGAAGCTATGCGCCAAATTGACGAGTTCAAAACTGACAGTGCTTCTGCGGTGGAAGAAGACTCTCTCGAATTTGCAATTGCTGAAAGGCGGGCAGATGCGCGCGATGATGACCTCGAATCGCTGATTGCGGCGCGGCGTAGCAAGCGCAAAGGTCACTCCGGCGGTTTTTGCCCCAACTGCGGACATCCGATCTTGAGCGGTGACAAGTTTTGTACAAATTGCGGGAAGCGGACGTAGACCAAGCAGTAATCGGTAAATCAGGAATCAGTAAACCAGTAGACTAGTTGACCACCCGACCAATAAACCATCAGACCACCAAAAAGGTAGACCTATGAAATCACGTTTTTTAGTAATTTTTGCTATTTTAGCTTTATCCCTTTCGGCTTGTGTTTCTCTCGCCGAAGATATTACACCGCCACCGGATGCAAATCGTCCCGTAGCGGTTGAGACGGAGGCACCCGCGGAGGTAGAAGAATCAGAAGCTGTTGGCGAATCTGCCGAAGGCGTAGATGGCGAGACTCTTTATCTCGCACACTGTGCCAGATGTCATAATGAAGACGGAAGTGGAGCCAATAATATCGGCGCGGATTTGACTGATGCCGAACGTATAAGCGGCTTTCCAGACAAGATGATTGGGGCGTTGATTTTGAAAGGGAATGGCGAAAAAATGCCCCCAGTCAACGCGAATCTGAACGATGTGGAACTTGGCAGATTGATTGCTTATGTGCGCAATTTGTCGGAAGGAACGCAGGACGCCGAATCTGTTGATGATGGGGAAGAGCAAGCCGAAAACGCGTCCGAAATGGAAGCTGATTTAACGGGAGATGTTAAAGGTAAAGTCACCAACGGGACAGGCGGTACTCTGCCCGACAATCTCACCGTCCAATTAGAAATTTACGAACACGATATGATGACGGGCGGGTTCAACAAAATTGATGTCCTTGAAAGTCAAATTGCCGAAGACGGTGCTTATCTTTTTGAAGATGTAGAAATGATTGAAGGGCGCGCTTTTTTGGCGATTATTGATGATGAGGGTGTTATTTATTCATCGCAACCGAATTTTGTGACAGAAGGGAGTATTGAGGCGTCGCTACCAATTACTTATTTTGAAAAAAGTAGCGATTCTAATGCGCTCACTCTTGACCGATTGCATATCTTCTTCGAACCGCCTGACGCAGAAGCGGAAATTGCACATGTAGTAGAAGTTTTTGTCGTCTCAAACCCCAGCCTTTACGCAATTGTGCCAAATGCGGACGAAGCAGTGGTGCGATTTTTGTTGCCGGAGGGCGCAAGTAATATCCAATTCGAGGATAGTGTTTTTGGCGAAAGATACACAGAAATAGAAGGGGGATTTGGCGACAAGGAACCAATTTTGCCCGGCATAGGCGCACATGAGGTAATTGTTTTTTTTGATATGCCCTTTGAAAAGAAATTTTTGCAAGGAAACAGCTTAGATTTCACACAAAAAATCGGACACCCGATTGATTCTGCGATTGCGATGTCCCCGCAAGGGCTAAAAATCACTAGCGACCTGCTCCAAGAAAGCGGAGAACGTGAAGCGCAGGGCTTGATCTACAATACTTATTCGAGCCAACCTTTGCCCATCGGGGCGACCTTTGAAATGACAGTTTCCGGCAAAGTCTCGGCAACCGCCACCGGCGGCGAGACAAATTCACAGCAAAATATCATTTACGGCGTGTTAGCATTGGGACTTGTTTTAATCGGAGCCGGTGTATGGTTTTATCTCCGCGACCGCAATGAAGAGGACGACTACGAAGACGATGATTATGAAGACGATTCGGTCGAATATGATGATGCCGACAAATTGATGGATGCGATCATCGCCCTCGATGACGCCTATCGCGCCGGAGATATCAGCGAAGAAGTCTATAAAAAACGGCGCGGCTCACTGAAAGAACAATTGAAAGAACTGGTTTAGGCTGGTCGCTGGTCTGCTAGTCTACTGGTCACAACAACTATGATAAAAGTTCGCAAACTCGTCAAACGCTTTGGACTAAAAACCGTTCTGCGCGGCATGGATTTTTCCGTTGAAGATGGAGAATTTGTCGCCCTCATCGGTCCTAACGGCGCGGGCAAAACCACCTTTCTGCGCATTCTCGCCTCCCTCGCCCGCCCCTCGATGGGCGCGGTCAACGTGGCGGGATTTGAACTCCCCAAAGAAGCGGCAGATGTTCGGCGGCGGCTCGGCGTTGTTTCTCATCAGCCTTTGCTATATGTTGATCTGACCGCGGCTGAAAATTTAAAATTTTATGGACGGATGTACAATCTGTCAGATGTGGATACACGCATTAACGAAGTGCTGGAGATGGTGGGATTAACCTCTCGGCGGGACGACCTCGTTCGTACATATTCGCGCGGGATGCAGCAGCGTCTTGCTATTGGGCGTGCGGTTCTCCACGACCCCAGCGTGATGCTCTTCGATGAGCCTTATACCGGTCTCGACCAAGATGCCTCCGCCATGCTAGACGATGTGCTTCGTACCGTTGCCGCGCGCGGTCGAACCGTTGTGATGACCTCCCACGATCTCGCCCGCACCGAAGACCTCGCCACCCGCTTCGATGTGCTTTCACGCGGCAAAATTGCCGCATCCGCAACGCATAAAGATTTCGGGAGCGGGAATTTGCTGAATTTCTATAAAAACGTTTTAGAAGAGGGGAAAAAAC
>CAZERH010000009.1:0-15808 GCA_964515535.1 uncultured Anaerolineaceae bacterium | reverse complement strand
CGTCATCTCCACCTTCGCCTCCCCTATCTCCTGCGGAGGAATCTCAAAAATATCGCGATCCAAGACAATTAAATCGGCAAATTTGCCCGAAAGAAGACTTCCTTGCATCTTTTCTGTCCCCGCGGCGATTGCCGCGCCCATTGTGTAGGCGTAAACAGATTCGGCTACGGTGAGGCGTTGGTCGGGATACCATCCATCCACGGGCGTGCCATCGGGGCGTTGGCGGGTGACGGCAGATTGAATCCCTAAAAATGGATTTGGGGAGACCACCGGACAATCAGATCCAAAAGCGAGAACTGTCCCCGCATTGAGCAAATCTCGGAAGGGGTATGCCCAACGAGCGCGATCGCCTAATGCGGTGTTGACCATATCCATATCTTCGGTCAGGTGCAAAGGCTGAACGGAGGCAACCAAGTTGAAACGCGCCAGTCGCGCCACATCTTCGGGATGGGTATGCTGTACATGCTCAATCCGATGCCGAGGGGCGGAATCCCGCGCATCATCCAAAACTTCCGCATAAACATCGAGCAACTCGCGCAAAGCTCTATCGCCAATCGCATGGATAGCCGTGCCAATGCCCGATTTTTCGGCAAGAGCGATTTTTTGCGCCATTTCGCGCATGGGGGTCAGGGGCATTCCCGCACCGCCATCGGCAAAATTTTCAAGCATCCACGCCGTGCGGGGACCGAGCGCACCGTCCGCAAAAAGTTTGATGCCGCCGATACGCAGAAAATCATCGCCAAAGCCGCTTTGGATGCCAATTTTGACCGCCTGCGCCAAAAACTCGCCGGGGAGCATGACCAGCGCACGCAATTTGAGCTGATTTTTCGCCCGCAAACGCTGAAAAGCGCGCAAAGCAGGCGCACCGCCCTCGCCGCCCATGATGCGAAAATCATGCACGCCCGTTATGCCGAGACGGTGCAAAACCGCCATTTTGGCGCGCATCGCCGAATCGGTGGCGGTTTCGGTGGCGGTGGGCATCACATCTCGCACCAAATTGATGGCAAGTTCGTTCAGCAATCCATTCGGCTCGCCATTTTTGCCACGCTGGATAATGCCCATATCGGGGTCGGGGGTCTTTGCGTCAATTCCCGCCCGCGCCAGAGCCAGCGAATTGACGACCGCTAGGTGCAAATCTTTTCGCCATAAAATGACGGGGTTTTCGGGCGCAACCGCGTCCAAATCCGCCTTCATGGGGAGCTTTGGCACACGCCACAAATCCTGATTCCAGCCCTGCCCGATAATCCACTGCCCCTTTTTCGCGCTTTGCGCGGCATCCCGCACCTGCGCCTGCAAATCTGCCAGCGAGCGTAACGCCTCAAGCAGAATAATTTTCTCCATCAACGCCCATTCGTAAAAATGGATATGCGAATCGGTCAATCCGGGCAAAACACGCCGCCCGTGCAAGTCAATTTGGCGCGTTTTCGCCCCCGCGAGGGCGCGGATTTCCGCATCCGCCCCCACCGCTAAAATTTTGCCCTCTCGCAGAGCAATCGCGCTGGCATGTGGGGTGAGCGGGTCTTGGGTGTGCAATTTTCCGTTGTATAAAATCAAGTTTGGCATTGTTTTTTCCTTTTCAAACATGCAGGTCGCAAAGAATTTCAGCTTTTTGAATTATTGTGGGGAGATCTGATTGACTGACAGAACTAATTTCAGGGCATTTTTTACCCCCAGCCACAGAGTTTTTTCTCATATTTTTAAAGATTCTCTGCGCTCTCAGTGTTCTCTGTTGAGCACTCAAATTTTTGAGGGGTGGGGGTATTTGTACATTAGTCAAAATTCATGGCTATCCCCTTTTTTGAAATAATGCCCACACTGCATTTCGTCCTCTTTTGTCAAGGCTATCCTCTCGTGAAATAAGGCGGAAGTGTGTGGTTGCACGCTCAAATTCGGCAGAAGAAAGTCCGTGCTCCGCATCGGTGTGCTTTGCAGAGAGCAGATGGGCATAAAGTAGCCAGAATCCCTTTGGGGCAAGAATTTCGGCGAGACGATTGAGATAATTCCCCTTTTTATCTTCTAAATTATGAAAGCACCCCATGTCTAGGGCAAGATCAAAAGCCCCGCTAATTTTTTGCAATTTCACAACATCGTCAATATATAGATTTGCGTCCACATTGGCACGCGCTGTTTTACGGCGTGCTATTTTAATGGCACGAGGAGCAAAATCTACCCCGCTGACTTGCCAGCCATATTGGGCGAGGGTGATTACATTTGTCCCTGTGCCACACCCCAAATCAATGGCGCGTCTAGGCGGGTGTTTTCCTATGAAATCTAGCAATTCGGGCGGAGAGATGCCGCTATCCCAGGGGGTGTTTTTGCGAAAATATCTCAAGTTGAAGAAAAAACGTTTCATAAGCCTTCAAAAAATCATTCACATCCATTTTCCAGATGCTCTTCAAAAGTTTCGGCGAAGGCGTGTAGCCCGCTTCCGTCACAACGAGCGCGAAAATAATAATAGGGTGTCTCTGCGGGAAAAGCAACCGCTTCAAGTGAACTCAGTGAAGGGTTACAGATTGGTGTGGGCGGTAATCCCGCGTAGAGATAAGCGTTATAGGGGGAATTAACTTCGAGATCGGCGTAAGTAAGCGGATTTTTCCACCAAGTTTGATTAATCTCATCGTAGCCGAGTGCGTATTGGACAGTCGGGTCGGATTCGAGCTTTTGGCTTGCTTGCAGTCTATTAAGGAATACCGATGCGATCATCGTGCGCTCATCCGCGACGATAGCTTCTCTCTCTACAATAGATGCAAGTTTAACCCCATCGTATACCGTTAAACCTTGCTCTGCAAACCCCGCTTTGATTTCGGGCGAGAGATAACGGGCAAAATTAAGCGTCAGTTCACGAATGAGATCATTGGCGGTTAGGTCGCGTGAAATCAAATAGGAGTCGGGAAAGAGGAAACCTTCGCTATTCGTTGCCTCGCTCGCGTCTGTAACGCGGGGAGGGGTGGATGCTACAGCAGACTGAAATGTCTTTTCTGCAATGGACAAGCCCGAAGATGGGAGCGACGCAGCAATTTCTTCCATCCGCCAACCGGGAAGAACGACAAAAATGATTTGACTGGCGCGTGCATCTTGTAGTGTCCCGGCGATACTTTGCATGGAGAGGGAGGGGCTAAGTTTGTAGATGCCGGGTATTAGCTTGGTATCCATGCCCGTGTAGACGAGCAAGGTGATGAAGGCTTTGGAATCGAGGATTAGGTTTTGGGTTTCGAGGCGTTCTGCTATTTGGTAAGGAGATTCTCCGTTAGTGATTTCAAAATTTTGTTCTGCGCCATAAGGGTCGGCAACGCGGCTGATGGCGGTATTATGCCGAAGAATTTTTGCCGCGTACTGAAAGCGTTGCATGAAATTTAGTGCGGGCGATGGTTCTCCATAATGATATACAGCGAGTGTGGGAATGGCAATGAGCGCGGTGATACCTAGAATTATGACGAGAAGGGTGATTGTGAGGAGAAATCGGCGCATGAGGGTATGAGACTACTTTATATTTTCTAAATAGGATTGCAAAATGACAGCGGCGGCAACATCGTCAAGGTGACCTCGGCGTTTTTTGCGAGGAACGCCCATGTTGATATAGCTTTGGCGCGCATCTTGGGTGCTGTAGGATTCGTCCCAGAGTTTTACGGGGAGGTCTGTTTGGGCGCGGAGGGCTTTTGCAAAACGAGCAGAGCGTCTGCCCTCAAAGGTAGGCTTGCCATCTTCATTCAAAGATTGCCCGATAATAATTAGCTTGGCATTGTTTTCGGCGGCAATCACAGCGATTTGTGCGGCGTCTATCTCGCGTTTAATATGCTTGATAATGGTTAGCGGTTTGGTGGAAATGCCGAGTTCATCGCTGATGGCAACGCCGATATTTTTTTGTCCGGGATCTACTGCGAGTATTTTCATAAGAGAAACAGGTACATGAAGTGTGGAGATTACTATTTTAGAATAAGATTAATCCTGAAAGGTGCGATAGGGAGCCATTTCCACCATGGAGGGGAAATGGTAATTTTTGGCGTAGAGGCTAAATCAAAACTCTCTTGCAGTTTTTGCACAGCAATTTGCGTACTACGACCTTGCGTGAGTGCGGCAACTTGCGCCGCGGAGATGTTGGGGAGCATTTCTTGTGCTACGTGCATTTGCCATGAGGTAATGCCGAGTTGGTTACTTTCGAACTCACTCTCCGGAGAAATTTTGAGCGAATTAGGCATTGCAATAAATCCGGACGGCGTTGAAGCAGAAAGTGCAGATTGGGCTAACTCAACCAAATCTGTTTCTTTTGCATAAAAAAGCAGAAAAGAAACGTGCATTTTTAGGGTTAATCTATCGGCGGGTTCTCCTTTTGGGGGCGTATACACTTCTTCGAGAATTTCAATTTCGCTCAACGAATCGGGAAATATCACATCGCCCTCGGCAAGTTTTTTCGAAACTTCTTCCTCAAATTCTTTGTCGAAATACGTCATCGTCAACTCGTAGAGTCCTTCGCGGTCTCGGTCGGTGGGTGCGCTTACAAACGCATCTGCCCCTCCGCTGGTCGGCTCAGGGTTGTTAACTGCCAGCCAAAGGCTCAACTCGCCCTCAATGGCTTGTAGCAAGTTTGGATCAAGATTACCTCGCTCGCCAAAAACCAAAGATTTGACGCGCACTTCGACTATTGCGTCCACGCCTCCGGCAATCTCCACATCATCTAAGGTCTCAAATCGGATTTCTTCATCATCAACACTGCGGATGACCGTTCCCGCAGGGATTTTGGTAGGCAAGTCGGTTAAATTGCGGAAGATGACCGAGCCGCGCGCGACCTGAACGGGAATCGCTACTCGACCGCTTGCCACGAGTGAGCGTTGATGCGTTAAATCGGTGCGCAATTCATAAGCAGGGATACTGCCTGAGAGAAAAACATCATCAACTTCAGCGTTTGCCCGCACAGGAATTGTGAGACTCTGAACATGTCTCTTCGGCTCAATTACAATCTCCGCCTGTGGAACAAAGGCGAAAATAATTGCAAGGAGGGCAAATGTAGCAAGAGAGAAAAAAAACAATCGCGTGGCTGGATAAGTACGCCATTTTTTCGCTACGGGATGAAACTTTTCTCCCCTTTTCCTCAGATTTTTATGTATCTTTCTGTTCTTATATCGTTTGCGTTTTTGGGGTATCCATGTTCCGCTTTGCGCCGCCAAGTTACCCGCAAAAACGGGGATATTCAACGCGGTTGCGGTGCGAATTATTTTAGAAGATTTTGTAATTAATCCCAACTCTGCGCCAAGATTAATCGCGTGACGCTGAATCAGTTTTAGGTCGAGAGCATTTAAATTGAATTTGCGTTTACGCGGCAAAATAAGCAAGATGCGTGGTGTTTTGCTCCAATTCATCTTGTCGCGAATGGAAATATAGTTGTCGTGGGGTTCAAGCTGGATAATCTGCGTTTTCATGCAGGGAGATTATAACGGAGAACGCGCATAGACGGGAGTAATGGATGTTTTTGGGGGTAATTGCCTAAAATTCAGAGGCGAGTGTTTCACAAAATATATGTGTCAAAAGCATGTCAAAGAAAACACCAAAACCGTTCTCTGATATAATTTGAGAATAGAAATCACACGGCAGACTTTGTCAGGAATAGAATTCGTTATTGGCTGGAGTCGAGTGTATAAAATGTAAACAAAGAGGCTATGATGCAGAAAAATATAACCATCCAAGAAATAGACAATGTTGTCGCCGCAATTTTGTCTAAAGCAGATATTAAACCGCGCATAGGCATGATTTTAGGTTCCGGCTTAAGCCGTTTTGCAGAGAGCATTGAAAATGCGACTGTAATTCCTTTTGGCGATTTACCCCATTGGCCCATTTCTACAGTCAAAGGACACGCCGGGCAACTCGTTATCGGGCAACTTGAAGGGCAAGATGTTTTTGTTATGCAGGGGCGCATCCATTTTTACGAAGGCTACACCATGTCACAAGTCACATTACCGGTGCGCGTTATGCAACGTATGGGCGTAGAAATTATGATCGTCACCAACGCCGCCGGTGGAATCGCGGACGAGCATCAGCCCGGCGACATTATGCTCATCACCGATCATATCAACTTCCCCGGCTTGGTGGGGAACAGTCCGTTACATGGACCAAATCTGGATGAATTCGGTCCGCGCTTTCCCGATATGACCCAAGCCTACGATCCGGAATTGCTCGACTTGGCGCGAAAAATTGCCAAAGAAAAAGGTGTGCCTATTCATCAAGGCGTTTATATGGGCTTAAGTGGACCCTCCTTCGAAACCCCCGCCGAACTTCGCTTTTTGAAATTGATTGGGGCGGATGCAGTCGGCATGTCTACGGTCGCCGAAGTTTCCGTAGCCCGTCATGGCGGTATACGCGTTTTGGGGATTTCAGGCATAAGCAACAAAGCTCATACAGAACTCTCCTTTGTCGCTAGTCACGAAGATGTCCTAGAAGCGGGCAAGCAAATTGTCCCCAAAATGGCAACTATTATTCGCGGCGTTCTGCGCACAATCTGAGTAGTCACCTTTTCGGGATATTCATGATAGCTACCTATAACTTTCTTTCTGCCTACGAAGGACTAATATACTTTATCCTCATTATGGGCGGTGTTTTTCTCGGACGCTGGCTTTGGCGAACATGGGGAGATTGGCACGGTGCCATTTTTGGACTAGAACGCGAAATCTCGCGAAGACGTTTTGCGCGCGCCATCGGGGCAAACGTGTTTTGGCTTGCTCTCTTCTTGGGAACATTTATCTTCGTATCTTTCGTTATCCCCTCCGTTCCCCCATCAACTTTTATCGCGACCCCAACAGTAGATTTACTCACAACCCCCACTGGTACCATCTCTGCTGAAATGGCGGCAACCTTAGCCGCACGTCCCACCCCCAAAGCCGAAGACTACAGCAAAGGCTGTATTCCCAACCAGCTAATCGTAGATTCTCCAGTACCCGGACAAACCTTGAGCGGCATTGTCGAATTAATTGGCACAGTAGATATTCCTAGGTTTGGTTTTTATAAATTTGAAGTGTCACCTACGGGTGTCGAAAAATGGTCTACCATCTATGCCGGGCGGGAAGTAATTCATGACGATATACTTGGGCGCATAGACACCAGTGAATTAACCCCCGGAGACTACTCCCTTCGTCTAATTGTGGCAGATAATGTTGGAAAATCTTTGCTCCCGTGCGTTATCCAAATTCATGTTATCGGTCAGGTGGAATAAGAGTTTTTCGGCATGTCGCAACACTTGGTTTTTAATAACGGTAAACAACACGAGTTTTAATGAGAACAGAAAAAATGGATATTAAATTTCGCTCTGCACTTTCTACCGATATGATTCGGTTAGTTGGCATAGATCACTCGTGTAGCAGTGATTACGTTTGGCAATTAGATTTAGATAAAAACTTAGGTGAAATTAACGTCATCTTGCGAGAGGTACGTTTACCGCGCTCTGTTCAAGTACAATATCCGCGTGATTATCTTTCTTTAGCGGATGAATGGAAAAAGTCTGCCAATACACTTGTTGCTCTTAGCAAGGGAGCTCCTATAGGCTATATCCGCTTCAGAGAACAAAGAACGGCAGAATCTGTTTGGATTATAGACCTTGTTGTTTCAACGGAAACACGCCGAAAAGGAGTCGCGACCGCGCTAATTCAATATGTAGAAAACTGGGCAATAGAGCGAGAAAATCGCCAACTCTTTATCGAGATGTCATCTAAAAATCATCCTGCAATGAGCTTAGCAACAAAAATGGGATTTGAGTTCAGTGGTTATAACGATCATTATTATGCTACTCAAGATATTGCGCTCTTTTTCGGTAAACTTTTGAAATAATTTTTAACTTAGGCGTAAAATCCTAAGCAACTGCCTCAAAGCTACATCCTGAAACACACCATATATGACACAAGAAAGAAACTTTGCATCCGTGATGCCCTCTGTAGCGAACCTTCAGGAATCTATTTGTGGATGCTTATAAGTGCGGAGTTTAATGGTTGAATGAGTAATTTATTGTCGGGGATACGCGTGCTCAACGAGATTCTGACAGCCGGAGTTGCAATTACGGCTTTCTCGTTATTTCTCTATGCTTTAACATTTAATCTACGCAATCGCGTAGCGCGCTCTTTTGCAATCATTATGCTTTGTGTTGTGGCGGTCTTTACCACAGAAGCTATGCAAAATAAAACCGTGCCCGATTGGAAGTTGGAGATATTGCTACAACTGCAATGGTTTGGCATTATTCTCCTTCCTGCCGCCTACCTGCATTTTTCTGATGCTCTGCTCGTCACTGCCGGGATGCCCTCACGCGGGCGTAGAAGACGGGCAATTTATCTCATATATCTTTTATCGGGGGGCTTTTTACTTCTCCTCGGATTTGGGTTTTTGCTAGGCGATTTTGTAGCACATGGGAAGCCAGTGCCTCATTTACAGCGCACAATTTGGACGGAAATTTTTACCTTCTACTATATCGCCGTGATGATTTGGGCATGGGTCAATTTTATCCGCGCATATAGACAATTGCTCACTCGTTCCGGACGGCGCAGAATGGTCTATTTAATGGCAGGAGCGACCGCCCCTGCGTTGGGGTCTTTTCCCTATTTAATGTATGGATCTTCTCTTGTAGCGCAACACCCCTTTTTATTCTGGGGTTCGGCTTTATTTGTTAATTTTCTTGTTGGCGGTTTAATTGTGGTTATGGCTTATGCTGTCGCGTTTTTTGGCGTTTCTTGGCCCGACCGTTTGGTCAAAACTCGCCTCTTTAAATGGATTTTGCGTGGTCCCATCACAGCATCTATCACCTTAGGCTTGATGACAATTGTTCGGCGCGGCGGTGAACTATATGACGGGAATTCTTACTCGGCACTTGTTCCTATGACAATGGTCGTTAGCGTTTTGATGATAGAACATATTATTACCATTCTTGCCCCGATTTGGGAGCGAAATATCTTCTTTGGCGGCGACCGTGACGAATTGCTCCTCCTGCAAAATATCGAAGAACGTTTGCTTACTCGCAGTGACTTGCAACAATTCCTTGAGGCGGTTTTAGCCGCAGTGCGCGACCATTTGCAAGCTTCGTCCGCATTTATTGCCGCAGTGGATAGTGACGATTTGGTGTTGGTGGCTATGGCGGGAAGCAAAAATATGCTTGACCAAGAAGAGTTCCCCGAACTTTTGCGTATGCCTGAAATTGAAGAGGGGAAAATTCGACAAGAGTTTCTTTGGGGCGAATTTTGGATATTGCCCTTGCGTATGCGTAAAAAAGAAATGGATCGGGATGAAATCCCGCCTTTTTTAGGGATTTTGGGCGTAGCGCATCAATTTGACCAAGAAGTTGTAGATGACCAAAGAGAAGCCCTATGGCTTTTAGCAGACCGAGCCGCGCTTGCCTTAGAAGATCGCCAATTACAGCAACGGGTTTTTCAATCCCTGCAAAACTTGCAACCACAAGCCGAGGCATTGCGGCATTGGCGCACATCGGGACGTTATGATAGCAAAACCAGCATCTTGGCTAGGGCTGAAAAAGGAGACCGTTCAGGTTGGGTAAAAGATGCCCTCAGCCATTATTGGGGAGGACCAAAACTGAGCGACAGCCCTTTGATGGATTTAGAAGTTGTTCAGCAAAAAGCCGCCGACCATGAGGGAAATACGGTTAATGCGCTAAGAGAAGTTTTGCGCGCGGGAGTAGATAACATCCGTCCTGAGGGACCGCGACAGTTTACAACAGAATGGATGCTCTATAATATCCTTGAAATGAAATTTATCGAGGGCTATAAAGTGCGCGAAGTTGCCGCGCGGCTTGCCATGTCGGAAGCCGATTTGTACCGCAAGCAACGCGTTGCAGTGGAGGCGGTTGCCAAAACAATTTTTGAAATAGAAACAGAAAACCAAAAATGAATAGATGGTATTTTTAGATAAATGTTTACGTTGCACGCAGGTTATGGGATTTAGCACTCAAGCCAAAAACGCGTATGTGGCGGTACATCGAAGAGAAGAACGCTTTATTTGGCGAATCATCCGAAACACGGTAATAACATGATGATAAAAAACGATGAGATAAAAATTGATGAAAATTGGTGGTCATCTGTCTTGGCTGAGGAAAATCCCCACGCTCAAGAAGTTGAGATGTTGTCGGTTGAAAACCACAAAGAAGAACCTCTTGCTCTTGATTGGGAGAGAGCGCAACGTCTTTTTAAGGAAGATGCGCTAGTTTTTTTACAAGTAACAGAGCATAATAGGGGAGGCATTTTGGTTGAGGGAGAGGGCTTAAAAGGTTTTGTTCCCTATTCTCATTTGGTCGGTTTGGAAAATGGCGACGACCCTCTCAAAAGAGAAAAAGCCCTTGTTGCCTATCACGGGAAAATTTTGAAGCTGAAATTAATTGAGTGTTTGCCCCAAAAAGGGCGAATTGTTTTCTCAGAGCGAGCGGCGCAAAAGAGCGCGGGAAGTCGTCAGGCTCTTTTTTCTACGTTGACTTGCGGCAAAAAAGTTGAAGGCGAGGTTACAAATATCACAGACTTTGGCGTTTTTGTCGATTTGGGTGGAGTAGAGGGGCTTGTTCATATCTCGGAGCTTTCTTGGGGACGCGTGAAAGACCCGCGGCAAGTTGTGCAGATGAAAGAAAAAATTCAGGTGCAAATACTAAGCCTATCTCCGGAACAATGCCGAGTTTCTCTGAGTCTGAAACGCCTTACCGATAACCCGTGGAAAAATCTCTCTAAAAAATACCCCTTAGGGAAAAACATTCTCGCAAAAATCACAGCCATCGTTTCTTTTGGGGCTTTTGCTCGCTTGGAGGAGGGTGTCGAAGGGTTGATACACCGCTCTGAAGTGCCATTGTCAAAACGCGAGTTGCTCAAAGAAGGCGCAACCTTAGAAGTACAAATTTTGCGCATAGAGGCAGAGAAACAACGCATGAGTCTCACGCTAAACTTTAAGGATAATTATGCCTAAGAAAAAAGACCCTGAATCCAAAGATATGCTTGATGGGATGGCGAAAATAAACCAGCATTTTGGGCGTTTTGCGGGAGATATTGGAGGCGTATTTTTTCTCGCCTTTGCGCTTATAACCCTATTGGCACTCTTTGGGCTTACGCAAGGATATTTGATTGACATCTGGATAGATAAACTCACCCTCTGGTTTGGATGGGGCAGTTATCTTGTTGTTGCATCAATGGGGATGATTGGATTTTTTATGCTTCGCCGTTCCGAAGAGCCTCTTCCGTGGGGACACATCTTCATGCTAGAAGTCGCGGCATTCTTGGCATTGGGCTTGATGACCGTTATCTCAGGTCGCTCTTTGGAGAATGTCGATATTGGCTACGGAGGCGGTCGTCTTGGTTGGGGATTAGATCAAATTTTAAGCAAACTAATTACCTCTTCGGGAAGCGCGCTCTTCTTTCTCTTTGGTACAATTTTTGCCGTCATGAGCGGATTCGATTTGTGGATACGCGTTGAAAAATGGCTCTTTCGGGTGGGGGGCAAAGTTGACGAAGTTATAGACGAAGAAATACCTGAAGAAGAGGAGCAACAAGTAGAAAAGAAAAAGACAAAAAGAGCACCAAAAACAAAATTACCACCGGGATTTCGAAAATCGCTTTCAATGCCCACGAAAGAAGATGAACGCCCAGCCAAACCACGCCCGCGTGACAAATATCTCCCTCCGCTAAATTTATTGTTGACTGAACGAAAATCTCGTTTGGATGAGCGCACTATTAATCAAACTGCGGGGTTGATTGAAAAAACGCTGGATGAATTTGGTATCCCCGCTAAAGTAATTGGATTTCGTGTGGGTCCTGCAATTACACAATTCGCAGTACAACCCGGTTTTATTGACAAAAGCGGAAATAGTGATGAGATAAACCTAATGAAGGTGCGCGTTGCTCAGATAGCCTCTTTGCAAAAAGATTTATCCCTCGCTCTTTCTGCACAACGTTTACGAATTGAAGCACCGGTGCCGGGGCGTCCCTTCGTAGGGATAGAAGTTCCCAATGCGCGTATTGAAGTTGTGCGCTTACGCTCAATTTTAGAATCTGCCACGTTTGATAAAGCCCGCTCGCCTCTAGCTGTTGCCTTAGGACGAGATGTCTCCGGTCATCCGGTTGTTGCAGATTTGGAAAAAATGCCCCATCTCCTTATTGCCGGTTCAACGGGGTCGGGGAAATCAGTTTGCATTACCTCTATTGCGACCTCATTGGTGATGAATAATTCACCTGAAGATTTGCGTATTGTAATGGTGGACGCAAAGATGGTTGAATTAATTCGCTTTAACGGTTTACCGCACCTTTACGGAAAAGTGGAAACGGATATTGATCGTATTCAAGGCGTTTTACGGTGGGTAGTACTCGAAATGGAGCAACGCTATAAACGTCTCGAAAAAGAAAGCGCACGAGATATTAAAGCCTATAATCGTAAAGTTTTGCGCCGTAAAGCAGGGGTGCCAATGCCGCGCATTGTTGTTTTGATTGATGAAATGGCAGATATGATGATGCACGCCCCAGACCAAACCGAGCACAACTTAATCCGTTTGGCACAGATGGCGCGTGCAACCGGAATCCATTTGGTGATGGCGACTCAGCGTCCCAGCACGGATGTGGTTACGGGGTTAATTAAAGCTAACTTTCCAGCCAGAATCGCGTTTGCGGTCACCTCCGGTGTCGATTCGCGCGTGGTTCTGGATAGCGTTGGGGCAGAAAATCTGCTTGGGAACGGAGACATGCTTTTCTTAAGTCCCGAAGCGGGGTCTCCATCCCGCGTACAAGGGGTAATGATTACAGATAAAGAAGTGGAAAAAGTGATTGATTATTGGAAGGTTGAAAGTCCAAACGAAAACGAGAAGCCGCCCTGGGAAAAAATGTTAAGTGAAGGAGACATAGATGAAGATGAGGAATTGCTGATTAATGCGATCGAGTTGGTGAAAGAAACCCAACGAGCCTCCGCATCATTTTTACAACGCAGGCTTAAAATCGGTTATCCGCGTGCGGCACGTTTACTGGATTCGTTAGAAGATATGGGGGTGGTTGGCCCCGCGTTGGGTGGTGGGCGCGAACGGGATGTGCTAATATCGCCGGATGCTGAGTAAAACGTGGTGTACGAATTGTTTTTCTTTTGCAGGCACCATCTTTCACACATGACTTGTAGTATGATTGTGCAATCTTAAAATATATGGAGTTCTTTAGTGGAAAATACTGAAAAAAAGAAAAAAATCTCTTTAACAACCCGTTTGCGCGGTCTTTTTAAATGGATTCTTGACCCGATTGGCGGATTTTTGAATAAAATCGGATTAACGCCGAATTCAATTACCATGCTGGGGTTATTAGGTAATATAGTTGCCGCGTTTTTCCTTGCACAGGGAGAAATTGTTTGGGGCGGTGTAATTGTTTTGGTTATGTGGCCCGTAGATGCTCTGGATGGAACGATGGCCCGTTTGCGCGGTGAACCTACTGACTTTGGCGGGTTTGTAGATTCTGTTACAGACCGCTATTCCGAATTGGTCATCTTTGCGGGGTTGCTCTACTATTTTATACTGCAAGCTAATACCTTAGCCGCTATGCTTGTTTTTGCCTCTGCCTCGGGTTCAATACTCGTTTCCTATACGCGAGCACGCGCCGAAGCCTTAGATTTCGATGCTAAAATCGGGGCTTTAACGCGCGTAGAGCGTTATCTCGTTTTAGCTCCGTGTTTAATTTTTAACGTCCCGCTAGTGGCTATGTGGATTATTGCTATTCTAGCAAATTTCACTGCTCTTCAACGAATTTTTTATGTTCGTAAACAAGCAAGAAAGCATTTTTGATAAAAAACAGAACGCTGATTTTGTAAATTTTCGCAGATAAGACGAAAAAAAATAAATCCGCGTGAATCCGCTTGATTCTCAAAAACCCGTGTTTTATTCTCTCAAGACTAAGAAGTTATAAAGGTTTGTATGGCAAAGCGGACGGAGACCATATTACAGAATAGGTAAATAAATGATTCAAGGTTTTTTCATCGGCACGTTTGAAGTCCGTTTTTACGGAATTATTCTCATGCTGGGCGCGTTGGCGGGTGCGTTCTTAGCACAAAAAGAAGCGAAACGAAAGGGACAAGACCCTGAAATTCTGTGGGACATGATGCTTTGGCTTCTCATCGCGGGAATTGTGGGGGCGCGCCTTTGGCACGTTTTCACGCCCCCGCCATCCTCCATTGCACGAGGAATTACTACAGAATACTATCTCACACATCCCCTTGCTTTAATCAATACTCGCAACGGTGGCTTAGGAATCCCCGGCGCGGTTATCGGGGGATTGATTGCGCTCTATATTTTTACCCGTAAAAACAAACTCTCCTTTTTAATTTGGGCAGATATTGCCGCGCCCGCGCTTGCGTTGGCGCAAGCAATTGGACGTTGGGGAAATTATGTTAACCAAGAGCTATATGGCGCACCCACCTCACTTCCGTGGAAGATTTTCATAGATACCCAATATCGCCTAAGTGGATTTGAAGAGCAAGCCTATTATCACCCTCTCTTTTTCTACGAAATGTTGTGGAGCTTGGGCAATATGGCAATCTTGCTTTGGGTTCCACGTCACTTCCCTAATCGCGTTAAAGACGGTGATATTTTTCTGCTATATATGGTGATCTACCCACTAGGACGTTTCCTTCTTGATTTCTTGCGCCTCGATGCCTCCATGCTTAATGGTATTAACGCTAACCAAACAGTTATGGCAATTGTAGCTCTTCTCGCGGCATTTGTGCTTTGGTTTAGACATCGTAACGACAGCAGTTCCTAAACTTTTTTCACGAAAAGGACTCTTGTCTTATTGACCGCCCCCGCCCTCAAGACTATCCTGACAAAGAAAATATCATAGGAAAAACAATGATTCAAACTGAAAATTTGAGCAAACAGTTTAACGATTTTTGGGCAGTTGATAATGTCCGACTAAGTGTAAAACCGGGAAAAATTTTAGCCTTATTAGGTCAAAACGGGGCCGGAAAAACAACCACCATTCGGATGTTGACTGGACTCTTGCGCCCCTCCCGAGGCTGGGCGCGCGTCAATGGGTATGATGTCGTCACAGAAGCAACTCAGGTACGCGCGTCTGTAGGCGTGTTGGCAGAACAACATGGTTTGTACCTGCGAATGACAGCGGCGGAATACCTCGACTTCTTCGGTAAAATCTACAAACTTGATGCTAACACGCGTAAAAGACGGAGCGACTACCTCCTCGAATATTTTGGTTTAGGCGAAGTATCCAAACGGCGGATAGGTGAATACTCCAAAGGAATGAAACAAAAATTGGCATTAGCGCGCACCCTTATCCACGAACCGCCTGCTCTGCTTTTGGATGAGCCCACCTCTGCCATGGATCCGGAAAGCGCACGCCTTGTTCGGGATGAGATCGCTAATTTGCGCTCGTCAAAACGCGCTATTGTGATATGTACCCACAACTTGTCCGAAGCCGAAACCCTTGCCGATGAAATCGCAATTATCTATCGGGGAAAAATTCTTCTCAAAGGTAGCTTAGATGCTTTAAAAGCTGAAGTGCTGGGCGCAGCTGAGTATGAAGTCACGTTTTCTGCACCCTATGATTTCGCCAGACTAAAAATGCCGATGGGAATAGAAATGCTAAAAAAAGATGCCCTAAAATTTCGTTTTCGCACAGAAAACCCCTCCGAAGCAAATCCCAGACTCTTAAATATACTCACTAATCAAGATGCACCTGTGCTGACTTTGGATAAAATATCACGCACACTTGAAGATATATACCTCACCGTAATGTCAGAAGCAACCAGAGGGCTACGATAATGAAAGAAAAATTACTGCCTGTTTGGTGGCTTACCCAACGCGAGCTCAAGGATCAGT
>CAZERH010000008.1:7827-16260 GCA_964515535.1 uncultured Anaerolineaceae bacterium | reverse complement strand
AGTATCAGGCGCATGTAATTGATTTTGCTTACACACCTATTTATCCACTCCCTAAAATCCTGAAAACTTTATAAAAGTCTCAAATATGGTAGATGTGCTTTGCCCCCTCCTCAATCTCCCACCTCAGGGAGGAGAATTTGTCCCTTCCCCCTCAAGGGGAAGGGCAGGGTGGAGGCTGGGCATGGAAATTTTCCTGATTATCTAACCAACAAAACACCAAAAACTCTTGCTCGGGTACTTAGTATGTTTTAACCGAGTATCTGCATATAGACGACAAACACGTCTTTATTTTGAGCAACTACATTCTTTTATTATATGACCCCTATCCTCTAATTACTGTGAAGAGTGACACTTATAAATATATGGATTTGTCCTAAAATTATCTAACCGTAGCATATCTTTATGATAAAATGGTGCTTTATATCACAATCCCTTTAAACTTTTGAGGTAATATGCTTTCTGAATATATTGCTATTGCTATCCTGTTCGTTTTCACAACGGCAGTAGGAGTCATTGCGATTTCTTTGGGCGCGCTTTTTGGTCCTAAGCGAGAGACCAAGCGAAAACAGATGCCCTACGAGTCCGGGATGGTTCCCATCGGCAAAGGAACGCGCCGAATGCCGGTGCGCTTCTATCTTGTTGCCGTTTTGTTCATTCTGTTTGACATTGAAGTTATTTTCTTCCTCCCGTGGGCAGTTTCCTTCCGTAAATATATTGAAAACGGAATGGGAACTTTTATTTTTATAGAGATGCTGGTCTTTATTAGCATTTTGCTCATAGGCTATGTATACGCATGGAAGAAAGGAGCCTTTGAATGGGATTAGAAGAAAAACTCGCCGATATGGGCGTAGTCACAACTACATTAGAGACAGCCATGGGATGGGGGCGTACCCGTGCCATGTGGCCCATGCTTTTTGGCTTGGCTTGTTGCGCGATTGAGATGATGGCGGCGCAAGCGGCTGATTACGACATGTCCCGTTTTGGAATGGAGCTCATGCGTCCAAGCCCTCGCCAGTCCGATTTAATGATTGTGGCAGGACGCGTTAGCCGAAAAATGGCACCCACGCTACGTCACCTCTACGATCAGATGGCAGAACCCAAATGGGTTATCGCCATGGGCGACTGTGCCTCCTCCGGTGGCGTTTTTAATAATTACGCCGTTGTACAAGGCGTAGATGAAATTGTCCCAGTTGATATTTATATCTCAGGTTGCCCTCCCCGCCCCGAAGCCTTAATCGGTGGTGTGATGGCACTTTATAAAAAAGTAGAAGCCATAAAAATAGAGAAGAGCGAAGCGTAAAACGTGATGCGTGTTGCCTTTAGTGTGGAACACGCATCAAAGAACTAAGAAACTAAAAACTACCGTACTACCCAACGAATAAACTATGAAACTAGAAACTGTTATTCAAAGTTTAGAAAAGGATTTTGGCGCAGAGGCAAATGAAATGTTCGGAGAAGTAGAAATTTTGCTTGCTTCCGAAAATATCGTTGCGGTCGCCCAAAAATTGCGCGATGAATTTGACTTCGCCTTCCTTTCCACAATCACGGCTGTAGATTATTTCCCCGAAACCGCACCACGTTATCATGTTATTTACGTTCTGCGCTCTTTCAGCGAAAATTCACAACTGACCTTGCGGGTTCCTCTAGCAGGCAACGACCCCGTGATTCCTACATTAACCGAAGTTTATAAAAACGCCAATTGGCGCGAACGTGAACTCTGGGATATGTTCGGCATCAAAGCAGAGGGGCATCCCGACCTACGCAGAATTCTCATGCCCGATGATTGGGAAGGACACCCCCTTCGCAAAGATTACCCCTTAGGCTACGAAGAACCGCAATTTAGCTTCAACTTCGAAGAAATAGACGTGAGCAAACCGCACGGGGAGTTATAATTATGCCTACACCTTACCCACTTCCCGAAGTAAATCTTGAGCAAATCAAGCACCTCGTTTCGCAACGAGCCTTAGATGGTGAAACCGTCCTCCTTAACATGGGACCTCAGCACCCCAGCACGCACGGCGTTTTGCGACTTCTGCTTGAGTTAGATGGAGAAACTATCGTCACCTGTGTTCCCGATATAGGATTTTTGCACACCGGCGTTGAGAAAAATATGGAGAGCAAAACCTACCTCCAAGCCGAAGTGATGTCAGATAGATTAGATTATCTCAACACAGTCGGCAATAACCTCGCATATTGTCTCACCATTGAAAAAATGCTGGATTTGGACGTGCCGCCACGCGCGCAAGCCCTGCGCGTGATACTCGCCGAACTACAGCGGATTGCCTCACACTTGGTCTGGATCGGGACAGCCGCGTTGGACGTCGCCGCGATGTCTGTTTTCCTCTACGCGTTTCGTGAGCGTGAGATTATTCTCGACATCCTCGAGTTGGTTTCCGGTCAACGGATGATGACCACCTATATTCGCCCCGGTGGTGTCTGGCGAGATGTTCCTGTAGAATTTGATGATGCAGTTCGCAACGTGCTAAACACCTTCCCCAAACGGATTGACGAATACGAAGATTTGCTCACCAGAAACCCGCTTTTCCTTGACCGCACCATGGGCATTGGAAAAATCTCCCAATCGGAGGCAATCCAGTGGGGGATGTCGGGAGCTTCTCTTCGTGGCTCCGGTCCAGATTGGGACTTGCGTAAGAAACGCCCCTACAGCGGTTATGAGCAGTACGATTTTGAAGTCCCCACCGATGATAAAGGGGATGTCTACTCTCGTTACCTTGTCCGCGTGCGAGAAATGCGCGAGGCACTCAAAATTATCCAACAGGCGTTAGACACTTTGCCTATGGGTCCCGTTCGCTCGAATAACAGAAAAATTGTCCCGCCCCCACGCTCCGAAATCGGCACGAGCATGGAATCGCTCATCCACCATTTCAAATTGTGGACAGAGGGTTTTGAACTCCCGAAGGGAAGTGTATATTCGGCAGTTGAATCCCCGCGAGGCGAATTGGGTGTTTATCTTGAAAGTGACGGTGGGACAAAACCTTATCGTATTCATTGGCGCACGCCTTCCTATAATAATTTGGAAGCGTTGCCCTCGATGTCAGAAGGTCTTTTGATTGCCGACTTAGTAGCTATTATCGGCAGTATTGATATTGTATTGGGAGATGTGGATCGATGAGCCTAGCAGAAAAATATCCACAAGAAATTGAGAAAATTCTGGCAAAATATCCGCCGGAGCATAAGCGTTCGGCGGTGATGGCATTGCTCTACATGGCACAACGCGAAGAAGGCTATGTTAGCAAAGCAGATAAAGCCGATATTGCCCAAATTTTAGATATGACCACCACCGAAGTTTCTTCTATCGTTGGCTTTTATAGCCTTTTTCACGATAAGAAAGCCGGTCAATATCGTATTCAGGTTTGCACCGATATTGGGTGTGCGCTTCGTGGCGCAGACCAATATCTCGCCGATTTATGCGAGAATTTGGGCGTGCACCCCGGCGAAACCACCGCAGATGGTTTAATCACCATCGAAGAAGTGAAGTGTTTGGCGGCTTGTGATAAAGCTCCCATGTTCCAAGTCCAGAGTGGCGAAGGGATTGCCTATCACGAGAAAATGACGGTTGATACCACCCTCGATTTAATTGCTGAACTTCGCAAAGATGCACAGGAGGCAAAATAATGGACTATATGCTTCTTCGTCATCGTGATATACCCAATCTTAACCAAATTGATATTTTCCTAAAAGAAGATGGTTTTGATGGCTTTAAAAAAGCCCTCAAAATGGAAACCGCCGATGTGACCAATGAGGTCAAAGCCTCCGGTTTGCGCGGACGTGGTGGTGCTGGTTTCCCCGCGGGCGTAAAATGGTCTTTTATGGATAATAATAATTGGCCCCATTACGTTGTCGCCAATGCCGATGAATCAGAACCTGGCACATTCAAAGACCGCGAGATTATGGAGAGCAACCCTTTCCAATTTTTGGAAGGTCTCGCTATCGCCTCGTATGCAGTTGGTGCTAATACAGCTTATATTTATTTGCGGGGTGAGTTCTGGGAAGTAGCCCATTTCCTCGATGAGAAAATCGAAGAGATGAAAAAAGCCGGTTTCTTGAGTGAGAATATCCAAGGCTCGGATTATTCTCTGATGATTTACACCCATCTCGGCGCAGGGGCGTATATCTGCGGTGAAGAGACCGCGTTGCTCGAATCAATCGAAGGCAAACGCGGACAACCGCGCGTGCGTCCGCCTTTCCCGCCCTCTGAGGGGCTTTACAGCAAACCAACTGTTGTCAATAATGTCGAGACTCTGAGCAGTGTCCCCTATATTATCAAAAACGGAGCCGATGAATATCGAAAATTCGGCACCGAAAAAAGCCCCGGCACAAAAATCTTCTCCCTTTCGGGAAATGTGATAAATCCGGGCAACTATGAGCTTCCGCTGGGGACAACTTTCCGTGAGTTGATTTTTACGCACGGTGGCGGAATCCCCGATGGCAAATCCATCAAAGCGATTATGCCAGCAGGCGCGTCTTCCTCGATGATTGTGGCAAACGATGAAGCCCTCGACACGCCGATGGACTACGAGCACGTTCAGGACGTGGGCGGTTCGCTCGGTTCTGCATCCGTTATTGTTGTAGATGACTCAGTCAGCCTTGATTGGCTCATCAAGAAAACGATGTCCTTCTTCGCCCACGAATCTTGTGGAAAATGTACGCCTTGCCGTGAAGGGACATATTGGATGAAGAAGCTAACAGAACGCATCCAAAGCGGAGAAGGCACAGAAAAAGATGTCGAATTGCTCAAAGATGTTGCCTATCAAATTCAGGGCAAAACCCTCTGCGCGTTGGGAGAATTCTCAACAATGGCAGTCGTCACCTCAATAGAGCGTTTTCCGGAAGACTTTAAGGTTTAAACACAAAAGACACGAAGGTTCTCTAAGGAAAAAAACAAAAAAGTTTTTCCTTTGTGCCTTCTTAGTACCCTTTGTGTTTAAAAAAATTACGCATTACGAAATACTAACAAGGTATTTTTATGACCAAAGATATTACTCTCACGATTGATGGAATAGAAGTAAGCGTCCCCGCCGGTACGCTGGTGGTAGATGCCGCCAAAAAAGCCGGTGTTGATATCCCTGTCTTCTGCTACCATCCTAAAATGGAGCCGGTTGGCATGTGCCGCCAGTGTCTCGTTGAAATCGGAAGACCCGCATTTGATCGCGCCACAGGCGAAGCAATCCTCGAAGATGGAAAGCCCAAAATCAACTGGGGTTGGAAACTCGAAACATCTTGCACAAATCCCGTTTCGGAGGGGATGCTGGTCAACACCAAGAGCGAGAAAGCTGTCAAAGGGCAGAACGATATGCTCGAATTCCAGCTTCTTTCGCATCCGCTGGATTGTCCGGTTTGCGATAAGGGCGGCGAATGCCTCTTGCAGGATTTGACACTGGCGCACGGTGGCACGGAAAGCAGGTATAGATTTGACGAAAAACGTCACGCCGAGAAAAAAGTTGCCCTCAGTGAGCTAATTTGGCTGGATCGCGAACGCTGTATCCAATGCGGACGTTGTGTCCGTTTCCAGAGCGAGATAGTTGGCGAGGCGGTTCTCGGTTTCAATCAACGCGGCGCACATACCGAAGTCGTGACCAATTCAGAACCCGGCTTTGATTCCGTTTTTTCAGGCAATGTGACCGATATTTGTCCTGTCGGGGCGTTGACAACCGCTCAATTCCGTTTTGGGGCGCGACCTTGGGAAATGGAAGCAACCGCTTCGATTTGTGCCGAATGTTCTGTTGGCTGTAATATCGTTCTGAACACCCGCCGAGATGTGAAGAGCGGCGGAAAAGTGGTCGTTAAACGTGTTATGCCTCGCCAAAATGAAGCTGTCAACGAAACTTGGATTTGTGACAAAGGCAGATTTGCCGACTTCTCTGCGGATAGCCGTCTCACAACTCCTTCTGTTGGTTGGGCGTCTGCGATAACGAACGCCGCCCAAAACCTGAGTGCCGCCGATGAGCCGATTTTTGTCGTAGACGGAAGTCTCTCTAACGAAGAACTCTTCAATATCAAATCTCTCGCAGATGAAGTGGGCGCAAAAGCCCTTTGCTATAGTCAAATTGGCGGCGGTGCATTGACCACGAAGTTCGGTTCTTATGGAAAATCGGGGGCGGGCGATGCAATTTTAGTAATCGGTTCCGATCTCTATACCGAAGCCCCCATCTTTTGGTTGCGTGCAAAACAAGCTGTTGAACGTGGAGCAACGTTGATTGTCGCCACTGAATCCGAAACTCGCTTGGACGCATTTGCAACCACAGTCACACGCGATCTTGAACAAAGTCTAAAAATTGCTAAAGAAGCCTTTGCAAATGCGAAGAATACGGTTGTCCTCTACAGCGGTGATGATGCGCTCGCACAATCTTGCGCCGATTTGAAACCCACCAGCTTAATTGGCGTTTGGGCGGAAGCAAATACACAAGGCGCGTGGGAAATGGGCTACGAAGCCCTCTCCGATTTGGACGCGTTGAAGGACAAGACAGTGTATGTTGTTGGCAAATCTACTCTTGTAGACGCGGTCGCTTTGCTGGCAGATGTTGTGGTAGCGCAATCTGCATCCATAAGGGAATCAAGTGAAAACGCGAGCGTAACGCTCCCCTCCCGCACAATAGCAGAAAGTGTCGGGACATTCATATCCGCTGAAAGGCGCATCCAGTTATTCCATCCCGCAATTCCCACGCTGGGTGACGCACTCCCCGGATTTGTCATCACGGCACAAATCGCAGAAAAAATGAACGTAACTTTGGACATATCCGCCGAAGATATTTTCTCCGATTTTTCAGATTTGAGTTATGCAGACTTAGCAAAAGTGAACGTCGATGAACGCTTGTTGATTGGCGGAAATTGTTATGAAAATACGCAGGGTGTGGGCGTAAAACTTTAAAAACCTTTTTTGAACACTGATTTTTACGGGTTACACGGAGAGGGATTTTATAGTTACGGAGAAAAACAAAAAGTTTTTCTCCGTGCAATCCGTACTCTCCGTGTTCAAAAATTTTAGAAGGAAGTCTTATGGACTCTGCTTTAATTTGGGAAATGGTAATCAAAGCCCTAGTGTTGATTTTGGCTTTATTAACCGGTTTCGCTTATCTCACATATTACGAAAGGCGCGGATTGGCGCGTATTCAGTCTCGTTTGGGACCGAATCGTGCGGGTCCTCAAGGGCTTTTGCAACCTGTAGCTGACGCGGTTAAACTTATTTTTAAAGAAGAGTTTATTCCGGGTGAAGCCTATAAAGTGATTTTCATTTTGGCTCCGATTATCACGGTTGTTCCCGCAATTTTGATTACCGCGACTGTCCCCTGGGGCGGTACGGTGATGATTGGCGGGCGTGAAGTGGCGTTGGGGATTGCTGATATTAATGTAGGTGTTCTCTATATTATGTCGGTGGCTTCTATTGCAGTTTACGGCGTGGTTTTGGGCGGATGGGCGAGCAATAATAAATACGCGATGATGGGCGGTTTGCGCTCTACGGCTCAGATGATTAGTTATGAGTTGGCTTTAGGGCTTTCTTTTGTAGGCGTAATTTTATTAGCAAATTCGATGCAGATGACCGAGATTGTTGAAGCGCAACGTGGTTTATGGTTTGCCTTTTTACAACCGGTTGGCGCAGTGGTCTTTTTCTTCGCCACTTTGGCGGAACTGAATCGAGGTCCCTTCGATATGCCCGAAGCCGAGCAAGAACTTTCTGCCGGATATAACGTAGAATACTCCGGCATGAAATTTGCGCTCTTCTTCATGGCGGAATATACGAAGATGGTTTCGATTTCGGCAATTATCGCCACACTTTTCTGGGGCGGGTATCGCGGTCCCTTTATTGACCAACTGCCGGGATTAGGTCCGCTGTATATCTTTATCAAAATTCTCATCATCCTATTTATGATGATTTGGGTGCGCGCTTCTTGGCCCCGCATTCGCTACGACCGTTTGATGGACTTGGGCTGGAAAATTTTACTTCCCCTATCTTTAGGCTTGATTTTCATTAACGCAACCGGGATTTTACTCAATCAAATGTGGTTAATCCCGCTTCTCTCTATTGGGGCAGGTTATTTAGCTGTTCAGGCTATCAATCTTTCCCTAAGGAGGAAAGAAAATGCTCGTTGAACTTCTTCGTGGTCTAAAAACCACCTTTAAGATAATGCTTGACAAGCCGGTTACAGTTCAGTATCCGGAGGAAAAGCGACCGGTTCGCCCGCGCTATAGGGGCAGACATGAACTGAAGCGTTATGATAACGGTTTAGAGAAGTGTATCGGTTGTGCGCTTTGTGCCGCCGCTTGCCCCGCAGATGCGATTTTTGTAGAAGCAGGCGAAAATACCGATGAAGAACGCTATTCCCCCGGTGATCGCTATGCCAGTACCTACGAAATCAATCTCTTGCGTTGTATCTATTGCGGCTATTGCGAAGACGCTTGTCCCACCGGCGCGAT
>CAZERH010000008.1:2847-7727 GCA_964515535.1 uncultured Anaerolineaceae bacterium | reverse complement strand
TATGACAGTTTTTATAATACTCGCCCTAGTGGCAATCGCCACAGCCTTAGGCATGTTGTTCAGCAAAAACGCTGTGTATTCGGCGTTGTTTCTGGTACTCAACTTTGCCACAGTCGCCGTTTTCTACCTCTTATTGGGCGCGCCTTTTATAGCAATTACCCAAGTCGCGGTATATGCGGGCGCGATAATGGTGCTTTTCCTCTTCGTCATCATGCTCTTAGGCACAGATGAATTGCCGGAAAGCGATAACCTTCCGTGGCAAAAACCCACAGCTATAGGTCTCGCGGTTATTCTGGTGATTGAAGGTATTTATCTAATGGTTTCCCAAAAAGCACCGAGAATAATCAACTCAGCTCTCACAGAAGATTTCGGTAGCCCCCAAGCAATCGGCGATATGCTTTTTAGCAAATACTTACTTCCCTTTGAAGCGACATCCATTTTGCTCTTGGTCGCGATGGTCGGCGCAATTGTGCTGACCGTCAAAAAGAAGAAAGGAGCGCAAAACTAATGGACGGCATTCCTGTAAATTTCTACATTCTGCTCTCCGCCATTTTATTCACCATCGGCGCGCTCGGTGTCCTCATCCGCAGAAACGCACTGGTTATTTTCATGTCCATTGAACTCATGCTCAACGCGGCAAATTTAGCCCTAGTCGCTTTTTCCAGTGCCAACAACCAACTGGATGGACAAATTTTCGTCTTCTTCATCATGACAGTCGCCGCCGCCGAAGTAGCAGTTGGCTTGGCACTTATCGTTGCCGTCTTCCGCACAAAGAAAAGCATCGATGTTGACCAAATCAACATCTTAAAAGGATAAGCCAATATGAACTTTTCTGAAACCGTAAATACTGGCTATTTCTTCGGATTAGTCCCCCTGCTCGTTTTCCTTCCCGTAGCCGGAATGTTGATTAATATGATCTTCGGCGGAAAAATGAGCGAAAAGGCGATTGGGACAGTTGCGAGCGTGGCATCCGGCTTGACATTCGTAGTTGCCATTTTGCTGGCGTATTCTTTATCTGCCACCCATGGCGAACTGCACCGCGTCTTTTTTGCCGAGTGGATACATATCGGCGATCTCAAACTGGATTGGACATTCCGCGTAGATACCCTCTCTGCTGTGATGATGCTAGTTGTCTCCGGCGTCGGCACACTCATCCACATCTACGCTATCGGCTATATGCACGAAGACGTCCGCTTCAAAGATGATGTCAAACGCTTCCGCCGTTTCTTCGTTTTCCTGAATCTCTTCATCGCCATGATGATGATCTTGGTCAGCGGCGACTCCTATCTAATGCTCTTTGTTGGCTGGGAAGGTGTAGGACTATGTTCCTTCCTCCTAATCGGCTTCTGGTACGACTTCGACACACTCGGACAAAAAAGCACCAAAAATGCTGAGGCTGGTAAAAAAGCCTTCATCGCCAACCGTGTAGGTGACTTCGGTTTCCTGCTCGCCATCTTCACCACCTTTTGGCATTTCGGCTCTTTGCAATTTGATAAAGTTTTTGAAGCGGCGACAGTACATCCCGACCCCATTGTAATTTCGGCGATTACCCTCTTCATGCTAATCGGTGTGACCGGTAAATCGGCGCAAGTCCCGCTCTACATCTGGCTTCCAGATGCGATGGCAGGTCCTACCCCCGTTTCCGCACTGATTCATGCGGCAACAATGGTTACGGCTGGCGTTTATCTCGTTGTTCGCTCTGCGCCGCTTTACAACTTGGTGCATAGCGCATCCTATGTCGTAGCTGGAATTGGCGCGTTTACCGCCCTCTTCGCCGCCACAATCGCGGTGGGACAATACGACATCAAGAAAGTCTTGGCGTATTCGACCATCAGCCAACTCGGTTTCATGGTCGCGGCGGTTGGGATGGGCGCGTATGTTGCGGGTATCTTCCATCTTGCGGCACATGCGTTTTTCAAGGCTCTCCTCTTCCTTTCAGCCGGTTCAATCATCCTTGGCATGGAGCGTGGACATCATCATCTCGCTCACGGACACGCTGACCACGCTGACGCAGACGCGCATCACGGTGAAGACGAAGAAGTCTTCGATCCCGGTGATATGCGAAATATGGGCAATCTTCGTAAACAGATGCCTGTCACCTTTTGGCTTTACATGTTTGGCACTTTGGCTCTTGCGGGCATTTTCCCCTTCGCCGGTTTCTGGTCGAAAGACGAAATTTTGCTCGATGCCAAACTTCACGCTGAACATTTCCCTGGTATTTATTGGGCATTGGCTATTGCCGCCTTTTTGACCGCCTTCTACATGGGGCGACAAATTTGGATGGTTTTCTTCGGTGAAGAACGTACCGAAGTTGCCAAACACGCTCAAGAAAGCCCGCCCTTGATGACTGTTCCCCTCATGGTTTTGGCTGGTCTCGCCCTCTTGGGCGGTGTGATGAATTTACCTTTTGAAGGTTTTCATAACTTGACCCATTGGCTTGAACACACAGTCGGTGAAGTTGAGAGTTTGCCGCTAAATCTAACCGTTGCTGGTACTTCTACGGTCTTGGCTTTGATTGCTATTTATGTTTCATGGCTACTATACGGCAAAAACCCGCTGAAAGCCGGGCAAATTGACCCGCTTAAGAAGCCGCTTGGATTTATCTTTACCGGTATGGAAAATAAATGGTTTGTGGATGAAGGTTACGGTGCAGTGGTTATTCAACCTTTTGAAAAACTGGCTAAATTCTTCTCCATTGACCTCGACTGGAATTTCTGGCACGACTGGTTCCATAATGAAGTCATCTTTGCCGGTTTCCAAGGATTGGCGCGTTTCTTATCAGACCCCGTGGACATGGGCATTATTAACGCTGTCGCCGATAAATTGGCAGAATGGACAAAACGCTCCTCTGAAAGTTTGGGGCGTTTACAAAATGGTTTTGTTCGCAGTTACGCGCTCTCCGTTTTATTGGGTGTGGTTGCGATTTTAGGATATTTACTTTTCAAATAGCGGTAGAACTATATTGCATCTTAAAGATGCGTTGCCGTTCGGGGCTGACTATTCGATCCGATGTGCAACGCATCCAAAAGTGGATGCAATGCACATCTAGTATTAGAACGTGAAACTGCCACTCACCGCACAAACGCCCATTATGGGCAAGCAAGCCCAAAACGCGGGCGGTGCGGCACTTTATCCGATAAAAAAACACAGAATTACTGAACGACAAAACTGTCTAACTATTTTTTGAAAAACGAGGACCGACTATGGACTTTGAGCTACTTCCCAATCTAGTCACATTTTTCCCACTGGTAGGTGTGCTGGTACTTCTCTTCGTCAAATCTGAGCAGAAGAATCTCATCCGCAAACTTGCCTTTTTGGCATCGCTGGCAACTTTTGGCATTTCTCTTGTGTTGTTGTCCCAATTTAATGCCGAAAACCCAAATTTGCAAATGGTTACCAATTTGCCGTGGATTCAAGTTGCGGGATGGAATATCTCCTATTATATGGGCGTGGACGGGTTGAGCATTTTGCTCATTCTCCTGACCACTTTCTTGACCCCCATTGCGATTTTATCTACGTGGACGGCTATTGAAGAGCGTGTTAAAGATTTTATGATTTTTTTCTTGATGCTCGAAGCCGGAATGCTTGGCGTTTTTATGGCGCAGGATTTATTCCTTTTCTACGTTTTTTGGGAATTTACCCTTGTCCCGATGTATTTCCTGATAGGCATTTGGGGTGGTCCTCAACGCATTTATGCCTCGATTAAATTCTTCCTCTACACAATGGCTGGCTCATTATTGATGCTCTTGGCTATTTTGTGGCTGGGGATTAATCAAGGCACTTTTGCTGTCCCCGATTTGATTGCGATGGGCGGGATTCCTGCAGATATTCAAAGATGGCTTTTCCTCGCTTTTGCGATTGCATTTGCGATTAAAGTCCCGATGTGGCCCCTCCACTCTTGGTTGCCCGATGCCCACGTTCAAGCCCCCACCGCCGGTTCTGTGATTTTGGCTGGCGTTCTGCTAAAGATGGGGACTTATGGCTTTGTGCGCTTCAATTTGCCTCTTTTCCCTGAAGCATCGGTTCATTTTGCCCCCATGATGGCAGGTCTCGCCGTGGTCGGCATCATCTACGGTGCGATTGTTTCCTACTACCAAAAAGACATCAAGAAATTGGTTGCTTATTCCTCCATCAGCCATCTTGGTTTCGTGATGCTCGGTCTCTTTGCCCTGAATTCACAGGGTATTCAAGGTGGCATTTTGCAGATGATTAACCACGGTCTCAGCACCGGCGCATTATTCCTCTTGGTCGGGATGATTTACGAGCAGACCCACACCCGCGATTTTGACGTTTACGGCGGATTGTGGAAAGTTTTGCCCGTTTACGGTTCTGTGATGCTTGTCGTGACGCTTTCTTCGATGGGCTTGCCCGGTCTGAACGGCTTTGTCGGCGAATTCACCATTTTGCTTGGTGCTTTTGGCTCTGAGGCAATTGGTTCCCCATGGTTTGCGGGACTTTCTGCCATCGGCGTTATTCTTGCCGCAATCTATATGCTCTATATGTTCCAAAAGATATTCCTCGGTCCCGAAGGCTCGATTGTTCAAACTGTCAAAGAGCATGGACATGCCCTGCGCGATCTCAACGCTCGTGAGCTTGCTACCATCATCCCCATCCTTATCTTCATCTTTTGGATTGGTCTTTACCCCAAACCTTTCTTTGCTCTCATTGCGCCAACTGTAGATAATTTAGTTGCAGTTTTGCAAACAGCGATGCACTAAAAGTGAATAGTGAAACGCAACACGTTTCACACCTCACGCGACACGAGAAACACCCTCCTTTCTACGGAGAGAACACTTTATGACCCAACCTGATTTTTACACCCTTCTTCCCATCATCTTGCTAACCACTTGGTCAGCACTGCTTCTCATTGTAGATTTATT
>CAZERH010000008.1:0-2747 GCA_964515535.1 uncultured Anaerolineaceae bacterium | reverse complement strand
TCCTCGATGGATTTTCCACCTTCGTCAACACCTTGCTCCTCTTCTCAGGCTTGATGGCAATTGCAGTCGCGTATGGCTACCTCAAAAGGCAAGGCATTGAGCGTGGCGAATACTACTCGCTCATTCTATTCAGCGTAGTCGGCATGATGCTCATGGCACAAGCCCGTGACCTCATCATCGTCTTCATCGCCCTCGAACTGCTCTCCATTCCCCTCTACGTTCTCGCCGCCTTCGACAACTCCAACGCAAAATCCCAAGAAGCGGGCATCAAATACTTCCTGCTCGGCGCATTTTCAGGCGGATTTGTCGTCTATGGGATCGCCCTCGTCTTCGGCGCAACCGGATCAACCGCTCTCGCCGGAATTTCTGCCGCCATAGCGGACGGAAGTGCCGACCCGCTCCTGATTTTAGCTGGCGCGGCGTTAATCCTCGTTGGATTTGGTTTCAAGGTCGGCGCAGTCCCCTTCCAAATGTGGACACCGGATGTCTACGAAGGCGCACCGACCTCCGTCACCGCATTTATGGCGGCAGGTGCAAAAATCGCCGGTTTTGCCGCCCTCATGCGAGTCTTCTCTACCGCATTTCCCGATGTTGCCACAGATATAGCCCCTGTCATCGCTATCATCGCCGCATTGACCATGATAGTCGGGAACGTAGCGGCTGTTTCGCAAAAAAACATCAAAAGGATGTTGGCATATTCCAGTATCGCTCATGCGGGCTATATTTTGATGGCATTTGTCGCCTTCGAAAATCCGGCATTGAAAAATGATGCCATAGCCGCAGGCATTTTTTATCTCGTAGCTTATGCCATCACAAACTTCGGCTCTTGGGCAATCGTTATCTCCTTGGAACAAGAAAATGGCAAAGGACTCGCCCTAGAAGATTACGCCGGACTAGGACGCTCAAATCCACTCATGGCTGTCGCGATGACCATCTTCATGCTCTCACTCACCGGCATCCCGCCCACACTAGGCTTGGTCGGCAAACTCTACCTTTTCCGCGTTGTTGTAGAAGGTGGATACCTCTGGTTGGCAATTATCGGCATATTGACCTCGCTCATCTCCGCATTTTATTATTTGCGCCTGATTGTCATCATGTATATGAAAGAAGGCGAACCCAAAACCACCTCCGAAGATTGGCTCACCTTCACTTGGGGTGCAATGGCAGTGTTGACAGTTGTGCTTAGTATTTTCTGGGAGTCTCTTGCAACATGGGCTTCGCAGGCGTTGTTACAGTAAGTTTTGTCAATAAATTAAATACAAAACTCTCGTTAAGTCCTCTCAACGGGAGTTTTTCTTTTTAGGTGATTGCTCAGCTATTCATCTGTAAAGAGTGTGCAAAGGCGACATAAATGTCGCGCCACGCTCTGTAATGCAAGAGAAATCTTGCGTTTGTAGGTAAAGGCAAAATGAAACTTGTGTTACGAATTGCCTGACCATAGAAAAACTCAAAGAGCCGGAAGATTTTGAAGTGTGTAACCAATTACCTATGATAGCTTATATATGTTTATGATAAGATTTTCAAGTTGTAAATAACACTGTGTAGATAATTCACTCAGGAGGCATTATGAATAAGCGGAAAAACATATTATTACTATTCGGTATTACAATTATTTTAGCATTGGCGTGCAACCTTCCAGGCTCCCCCCCAGATTCTAACACTGCTACAGATGCAACAATGACAGCTTTAGTATTAACTCAGACAGCGATACAATCTCAACCTTCTCTTGAAGGACCCTCTTTTACCCCAGAGATAAATTCATCTCCCACCATTACACCTACATTATCGCCATCAGCCCCCACAGTAACCGTTAGCGTAGATACAAATTGTCGTAAAGGTCCGGGGAAGGCTTATGATTATCTAACGAATCTCCCTGTTGGGGTGGAAGCCGAAGTTGTTGGGAAATATACCTCAGCAAATCCGGTTTATTGGATTATAAAAAGAGATTCAGTTATTTGCTGGTTGTGGGGTAAATACGCCACAGTGGAAGGCGATACCAGCAACTTGCAAGAGATGGTTCCTCCACCAACGCAGGTTCCGCCATCTTCGACTCCACCATCTTCAACGCCGTCTCTAACGCCATCTCCAACGCCAACACCATCGCCAACGGCAACTGGCGTTCTCCTAGTCACTTACGATTTGATAATTGATGACGTATATTTGAATTCGAATAATGAAGTTGTTCTACGTATAACGCATAGCGGAATGCTCGCCGGAGCAATTAATATTTTTAACAATCTTTATATGCAGGGTGGTGGTATTGAGGGTTTGTATTGTCTTGTTCCCCTTACCGGTGCGGTTGATTGTAACACTTTCCATACATACCAAGCCTCAGAAACAATCACAATAAAGATTGACAGTCCCAACGAATATATTGAGATTGATGAAGCCAACAACTCTATTACAGTGAAATGCAATATAAGTCCAGGTCCCTGTTTTATCCCTTGATTTGGATGAGCGGTATCTTGGAATCAAATATCATTCACCGATTTTCAGAGAACTATTCGTAAGAGCATTTTTTTGCCGAATACTGAACACCGAATACCGACTACTGGATACTCCCATGCTAAAAGCCCTCATCTTCGACTTCGACGGTCTCATCCTCGACACCGAAACCCCAGAATTTGAAGTTATCCAAGAAATCTACGCCGAATATGATGCCGAACTCTCTATCCAAAAATGGGGACAAATCATCGGCGGGAGCGGCGCGGTACATTTTGACCCGGTTGCCGATTTGGAGCAGATTC